>NZ_JAPVYV010000002.1:0-280758 GCF_041432055.1 Streptococcus sp. 27098_8_186 | reverse complement strand
CTGTTGCGATTGGGGCTAGCGCTCTCAACTACCCCATTGTAGACCAATTGGTGGCCATTGTCATCACCTTCTTTATCCTAAAAACCGCCTACGATATTTTCATCGAATCCTCCTTCAGCCTCTCCGATGGTTTTGATGAAAGTCTCCTGGATAAATACAAGGCGGCTATTCTGGAATTGCCAAAGGTCAGCCGGGTCAAATCCCAACGGGGACGGACCTACGGAAGCAACATTTACCTAGATGTCGTCATCGAAATGAATCCAGACCTCTCTGTTTATGAGAGCCATGCCATTACCGAAGAGGTCGAGCGCCTTCTCAAGGAACAGTTTGGCGTCTTTGATATCGATATCCATGTGGAGCCAAGTTCTATCCCAGAAGATGAAATTTTGGATAATGTCCTTCTCAAATTAAAGACCTATGAAGAACGCTTGCAAGCTCAGCAGGAATATTCAACCCTTCTTGCAGACAACTTCATTCTCATTAATGAATTCGGCCAAGAAAGCCACAAAGAGGAACTAGTCCGTTTGCAAGAAGAGCACCAAATTCCCTTTAAGAATTTCGAGATCGAATCTATCAGTCAAAAGACCAAATTGATTCGCTATGAGTTAAATAATCAGATTCATACCTGTCTCTGGCGGCGTCATGAACACTGGCAAAAGGTCTTTCACCAAATTACTAGTAAACAGGAAAAATAGAACCCTCTATCTCAATCTAACCAGAATAAAAAGCTACTGCAATTCCTTTCTGCAGTAGTTTTTTTTGTAAGAAAAAATAGCCTTTCGGCTATTCTTCTACTTTTATAAATCCAAATTTATTAAGAGGATAGAGACGCAGATTTACGACTCCTTCGATCTGATTTTTATGGATATAACCAAACTCACGACTATCTTCTGTATCTCCACGGTTATCATTTAAGACTAGATAAGTATCGGATGGTACACGACCAGCCTTGGTCCCTTTTAACTCTGATAAAAAGAAATCATCCGTATAATACCCATTGCTCGTTGGAGCCGCTAAGTGTTTATTCAGCATTTTATTTAGGTAAGGTTCTGGTGTTGCCTGTCCATTTAAATAGAGGACATCATCTACGTAGCTGACTTCGTCGTTTTCTTTAGCAATGACACGACCAAGGTATTCTTTTCCACCGACCTTGTATAAGACCAAATCACTGCGATCTACCTGAGCATTTCTAGTCGCGACCACAAGATCTCCATTTTTCACAGAAGCATTGGCCATCTTATCATTGATATTAAATGGATGGAATACAAAGATTCGAAGCAAAACCAGTGCTAAAACCAGTACACCGACGATGATGACATTTCTAATTAAATCTCTCCTTGGCATGTATGTCTCCCTTCCTTTTTATTTATTATACCATGTTTTTAATCTTTAAAAAAGAGAAAGTAAGCGTTAGTGAGAATTCTTGTCAACACACTAAACAAAAAAAGAAAAACCTCGTGGTCAATCCTTTCGGACCAACCAGCAAGGCTTTCAGATCAAATTGTCTATTAACGTACTGTACGGATACGCATTGTGTTAGTACGAACAGCTTCTCCAAGTGGCACACCTGCAACGATAACGATATCGTCACCAGATTGTACAAGACCTGCTTCAACTGCTTTACGTTCAGCAATTTCAAACATGTCATCAGTTGATGATGGAGCTTCTGTCAACATTGGGATAACACCCCAGTTCAACATCAATCCACGTTCTGTTAATTCGTCAAATGTCAATGCCAAGATATCAGCATTTGGACGGTATTTAGAAATCAAACGTGCTGTGTGACCAGTCTTAGTAAGAGTTACAACCAATTTGATGTCCATTGAGTTTGTAGCATCTTTAACTGCTGAAGCCATAACTTCTGTCTTAGAGTTACGTTCAAATGAATCTGAGTTCAAACGTCCGTATTCGTTAAGAAGAGTTTGAGCGTTCTTATCGATTGTAGCCATTGTTGTAACTGACTCAAGTGGGTATTTACCATTTGCAGACTCACCTGAAAGCATTGTAGCGTCAGTTCCGTCGATAACAGCGTTGAATACGTCTGATACTTCTGAACGAGTTGCACGTGGTTTTTCAGTCATTGTTTCAAGCATGTTTGTTGCAGTGATAACAACTTTACCAGCAGCGTTTACTTTAGTGATGATCATTTTTTGGTAAACTGGAACCATTTCAAATGGCACTTCGATACCCATGTCACCACGAGCAATCATGATACCATCAGCAGCTTCAATGATTTCGTCCAAGTTATCGATACCTTGTTGGTTTTCGATCTTCGCAAACAATTGAACGTGACCGTTACCAGTTTCTTCACAGATTGCACGAACTTCATTTACGTCTTTTGCAGTACGTACGAATGAGATCGCGATGAAGTTGATACCTTGTTCAAGACCGAAGCGGATATCAGCGTTATCACGTTCAGCAAGTGCCGGGAAAGGAATTTTAGTGTTAGGGATGTTGACACCTTTTTGTTTAGCGATGATACCATCGTTTTCAACTTCAACGACAAATTCACGTTTTGCAGCGTCTTTTTCTACAACGCGAAGACCCAATTTACCATCGTCAACCAATACTTGGTGTCCAACTTCAACGTCATCAAAGATGTCAAGTCCACCAGCAACATTCAAAGCAATCACTTCACGAGTAGATTTGATTCCTTGTTTAGTTGCAACACGGATTTTTTCACCAGTTTTGTATGAATACTCTTTAGCTTCACCTTCGAACAATTCAGTACGGATTTCTGGTCCTTTAGTATCAAGAAGGAAACCAACTTTTTTACCTGCAAGTTTTTCTGCAAGTTTAACAGTTGCCATACGTTCACCTTGTTCTTGGTGGTCACCGTGTGAGAAGTTGAAACGGAAAGTGTTAGCTCCTGCTTCAATTAATTTAGCAATGTTTTTAGCTGAAGCTTCAACGTCAAGTTTTTCACCCCAGTATCCATCTTCACCAAATTTTTTACCACCACGGATTTCTACCGCAGGACCCAAAGTTGCAACGATTTTTACACGTTTGTTCATGATATATATGACTCCTTTTTAAATATATCTGTCTTTTTAAGACAAGGTTAACGAATTTATAAAATACAATTAGATTGAAGACAAGCTACGGTTCAACTCGGCAAGACCAAGATCAGCTTTATGTGGATTGTTTACTACAATCTTACCATCTTCTGTCAAGCTAAAGAGGGCTCCTTCTTCTGCTTTACCAAGGATTGGGTTTTCAACCATTTTTTCATTACGGATACCAACGGCTACACCACCGATTCCTTGTTTCAGCAATTTAACAGCGTGTGCTCCCATACGTGAAGCAAGAACACGGTCACGCGCAGTAGGTGAACCACCACGTTGGATGTGACCAAGCTCAGTTACACGAAGGTCGCTTTCATCACCAGCCGCTTTCAAAGCTTTACCAAATTCATCTGCAGACATCACGCCTTCAGCCAAGATGATGATGTTGTGGGTACGACCTTTTGCGTAACCTTCTTTGATGCTCTCAACAACATCTTCGATCTTGAATCCTTCTTCAGGAATGATGATTTCATCTGCACCAGATGCAATCCCTGCCCAAAGAGCGATATCTCCAGCGTTACGTCCCATCACTTCGATAACGAAAGTACGGTGGTGACTAGATGATGTATCACGGATCTTATCGATCGCGTCCATTGCAGTTGTGACTGCCGTATCAAAACCAATTGTAAAGTCAGTTCCGACGATATCGTTGTCGATCGTACCAGGAAGACCAACAGCTGGGAATCCAAGCTCAGTCAAGCGCATCGCACCATGGTAAGAACCATCTCCACCAATAACGACAACACCTTCGATCCCGTGTTTCTTCAATTGCTCGATCCCTTTTAATTGACCTTCGCGTTGTGCGAATTCAGGGTAACGAGCTGAATGAAGGAAGGTACCACCACGGGAAATAATATCTCCAACAGATGAGGCGTCAAGGGGCTGAATTTTACCAGCAACCATTCCCGCATATCCATCATAGATACCGAAAACTTCCATTCCTTCTGAAATTGCTTGACGAACAACTGCACGGATGGCAGCGTTCATACCAGGGGCATCTCCACCACTAGTTAAAACAGCAATACGTTTCATTTCGTTTTTGCTCCTTTTTTTCTTTTACATTCTAAGTAATTATAACACAAAGAAGACTAAAATTCTCGTATTTTTCGCAGTTTTTACCGATAAATCGTTTTCATAACGAGATTCTTTAGTTCATCTTCCAATTCTTTGTTTTTCTGGACTGTATAGCCCTTCAATTGAAGAGTTTTTTTCTCGTCTTCATAGCGTAATATCACAGGATATGGGCCCGGATATTTTTTCAAGATAGAAAGAATCGTTTTATCCTGACGATGATCGAGCAACTGGATCCAGAACTTTTCATTGGTTGCCAGTTGCGCCTCTGCTAGAATCATCTGCAAGCGCCCATCACGCTCTTGTATTTTCCCTGTCAAGTAATAAAAGCCACCTTCTTTTATCAAGGAGGAGAATCGATTGTAGGTTTCAGGGAAAAGGGTCACATCCAATTTTTTCTTGGTATCACTGACTTGTAAGAAAGCCATGAGATCGCCCGACTTGGTTCGAATGGTTCGAATGTTTTGTACCTCAATGAGAATGCGTGCCTGCTCTCCTTGAACTAATTGTGAAATTGGTTGGATCTCGTAGGGACTCGTTTGACCAATCGCAACCAATGGGTGAGTACTGAGCCCGATCCCAATAATGGCCTCTTCCTTCTCATATTTTTCAGCCTGGCTAAAGTCTTCCGCTTCTGTCCAGGAATAGTTAGAATCCCCAAACAAACTTCCTAGCTCATCAGCAAAGACAAACAAATTCGGCAAATTGTGAAGCACCTTGCGCCTATTTTTTTCAAAAATGTCGAATAATCCAAGCTCCACTAAAGGTGTTAACAAAGGCAATTTATGATACTGATTGGGGAGTCGTAAAATGAAATCTTCGACACTTTCAAAGGGACGATTATCAATGATCCAATACGCTAAATCTCTTGGGAGTCCCTTGATATTTTTCATTCCCCGGTAGATTTTTCGATCCTGGAACTTATCTCTGTAAGGGATGGTATTGATGGATAATGGCGCGACTTTAAAATCAAACTGGAGAGCATCTGCCAGATAATCGCTGCTCGAATAATTGAGCATGACATCAAAGAAAACATCTGGATAATGGACCTTGAAATAGGCCATCTGAAAGGCCAAGGCAGAATAGGCATAGGCATGGGAACGGTTAAACCCATAGCCTGCGAATTTTTCCATGATTGCAAAGACCTCTTTGGCTTTTTCTTCCGTATGACCAAGTTTAAGCGCACCTGCGACAAAATCGTCTTCCATCTTATGCATTTCAGCCGCATTTTTTTTGCCCATGGCCCGACGTAAAATATCGGCTTTCCCTAGACTAAAGCCTGCAAAACGCTGGGCAACCTGCATGACCTGCTCTTGGTAGAGCATGATCCCATAAGTAGGGCTTAAGATTTCTTCAATAGCTGGATCCAAAATCTCAACTTTTTCCTGGCCGTGCTTTCTTTTGACAAAATTATCAATGTAATCACTAGCGCCTGGACGATTGAGAGAGGTGGTCGCTACCACTTCTTCGAAATGATTGGGTCTCACACGTCTCAAGAGGCGAATGGCTCCAGCCTGTTCGAATTGGAAAATCCCCTTGGTATCCCCAGCAGCAAACAAGGCTAAGGTTTCTGGATCTTCTAAATCAATGGCTTCAATCACGATCTCTTCTTGGTACTTTTCATAGACGGCTTCCTTCATTTTCTGAACAAAGGTTAAATTTCGCAGACCCAAAAAGTCCATCTTCAACAGACCATTGGCTTCAACCGCATGGGCATCATACTGGGTGACAAACATATCTTCACCGTACTTGAGAGGAATGTGATCCGTCAAATCCTGGTCACTCATCACAACCCCAGCCGCGTGGATCGATGTCTGTCTTGGTTGGCCTTCAATTCTTTTAGCAATTTCAAAGCCACGCTCAAATTCTACTCGGCTATGAATCACTTGTCGAAAAGCTAGATTCTGTTCATAAGCTGTCGTCAGTGTATCCCTAAACCCAATCCGCTTGGTAATGGAGGTCAATTCGTACTCTGGTACCCCAAAACGTTTAAAGACATCTCGAATGGCTTGTTTGGCCCCAAAGGTTGAAAAGGTCACGATCTGAGCTGCATGATAACTCCCGTAACGGTCTCGCACATAGCGGATAAATTCTGGACGATAGATATCAGGAATATCAATATCAATATCCGGCATGGTGTAGCGCTCCACATTTAAAAAGCGCTCAAAGAGGAGGTTCTTCTCCACAGGATCAATACCTGTAATTCCTAGGGCATAGGCTACCAGTGAGCCTACAGCAGACCCACGTCCCATTCCCATATAATAGCCTTGACTCCGTCCGAAACGAAGAAGGTCCCAGACAATCAAGAAATAATCATCAAAGCCCATTTGGTGAATAATGTCTAATTCATGCTCCAGACGTTCTTGATAGACCGGACTGGTCAAGTTCTTTCGAAGGAGACCCGCTTGAGCTAATTCTTTCAGTTCCTCAACAGCTGGTTTCTGGGGATTGAAGCGAGGCAATTTCAACTGGGTGTCAATATCATATTGAATCCCTTGGACAAGTTTTTCCAGATTTGTGATGGCTTGCGGAAATCGCTCTGCAAAATCATTCTTTAAATCCTGAGGAGTTTTTAGAACTGTTGTAGGATCAATTTGCCCTGTTTCTGTCAAGCTTTGATTGTCCTTGATGGCTGCCAGCATCTGCATGGCTTCCACATCCCCAGCCTCAAAAAAACGTACAGTATGAAGAGGGAGCACAGGGTGGCTAAACTCTTGGACCGGCGTATCCGCAAAAACTCCGATGAAGTAATCTAGACCAAGAGAAAAGTCTCCACTAGCAAAAGGAGCTGGGACAATGACTGCTACTCCTTCTGTAAGGTGCTTCACATCTTCCCAATTGCTCTTCCCCATCATTTTGACGGTCGACATCTTCATCAGATTTTGGTAGCCCTTCGTTGACAAGGCGATCATCCGAAACGGAATTGTTTCATTGTCTACCTCTAGTCCAATTTCTAAACCGACCAAGGGGCTGAGCTTGTGGGCCTGACAGGCTTCGATAAATTCATAAGCACCATACAAATTATCTACATCCATGATTCCCAATACGTCATAACCCATACTTTTAGCCACTTGGACATAGTCTTTTATGGTCACAAGGCTTTCCATAAAAGTATAGACTGATTTGGTATCTAGCTGTGCAATCACTTTTTCTCCTCCCTCACTTGTCTATTTTTGGGACTCTTTTTGTACAAAAAAACACCACTGCTACACAATGATGTCTCAACAACGGAAGACATGGGATTCGAACCCACGCACGCTTTTACACGCCTACCGCGTTTCCAACACGGCCTCTTAAGCCTCTTGAGTAATCTTCCATGAATAAAAAATATGGAGCCGGTGGGAGTTTCTAAAACTCAATTATATAGCTTTTTTTAGGTTTTAGGGTCTGTTTTAGGTACTGACTTCTAAAACTCCACAAGTTCATTTCTCACATTGTTAGTTTAGCATAGCTTCCAAGAAAGTTCAAGTTTTATTTTTCATCTTAGACATAAAAGGAAGTCATTTAATAGGAAAAGATTTTTTTGATAGTTGTTTGAGGTTATAACAGACAATATTTGAAATGTCTGTTATAACAGAAAAAACCCTCCATTTTGGAGGGTGAAAACTATGCTTTATTTTCTAGCGCTTGAACTCGTGAAACGATAGCTGCAAGCTCTTCTTTTGAAGCGAAAATATTTTCTGCTTGATGGCCAGTGATGAATGAATCACCGCCATTTTTTAGTTTTTCATCTATCAGGTCATCAATTCCAAGTTCTAGATGTTTATCCTTGATGTTAGTTGTCATCTGAGATTGAAGGGCACTATAAGTCACAAATGTTTGATACGATTGATCTGATGTCAAATAATTAGTTAGGTCAACCGTCCCTGAATGTGTTTGAGGCCTGTTTTCTAGTGCTTCAATTCTCTTGATGATTTGGCTGTCGTTGGTTGGTTGAATTTGATGTGTAGCCATGTATTTAGCTATTTCTTCCTGAATGTTGACTTTATCAATTTCAATAATGTTGCTTACTTGATAATTTTCAATTGATTGAATTATATCTATTTTAGCGCTCTTGTCACTAGGGAAAATAAAGCCATCACATTCAACCTCAACTTGATAGATGCCGGCTGGTAGAATTTTTTCAAGTTTGAACTGAATTTTAGAATTTTTCTACAACAGCATCAATTGTCTTTTTCCCTTTTGCGTTTGCTATTTTTATCTTAGCATTTTTACCATCAAGAGAGTTGACTTTGTTGCCACCGTAGTCTAATAATTCATATTCAAATATAGATGAGGAGTCACCTTGTTTGATGACTTCCCCACCTTTTGTCTGTTTCAGATTAGTTGAATTTTTTCCGATCATCTAAATCCTCTTATTCTACAAATCACAGAGATCTATTTAAAAGATCCAAAGTCTGTGATGCGTTGCCCGTTTTCGGATTGTCCTACAGCTACATATCTACGATTTCCGGAACCGCCAATGTAAGAGATCCAAATGTAGCCATCATTGTCAATCCATCCATCATAATTGATTTCTTGACCTACACTATACACAGCTACAATCTCAGCTCCAAGGCCGGCTTCAGCTCGCACATTTAGAGCAGATACTTCAACAGTGAATGTTCCTGTTTCTGGATTGAATCCATTTGATTCAATTGTCAATGGTTCTGATGGCTCTGGTTGTTCAAATGTCACAGATGTGTCATCAGTTGGGAAATAGAACCATCCAACAATTCCATCAAAATTGCGTGTGTTGTATCGGGCTGGACCTCCTACATACAGAGAGTCAGCATTTCCATCAATGTTCTGTTCAATGGTTTTCATAGTGACTCCATCGCTGTCCTCAATTACAATTCCTGTGTGACCATAAGGATGGCCATATAGGTAAGTTGTATCCATGACAAAGATGGCTCCTGCTCGTGGGTTGACTCCTATTGCATCGTATACTACTTCATATCCTAACCCAGCGGCTGAATTAAGTAGGTCAATAGCATTGCCCCAGAGAGCTTTCCCAAAGAAGTTGATAGAAATTGAATTTGGTAGGTCCACACATTGGGTTCCGTATGCACCATCTGCATCAGCTCCCACACCTTGATTTGCCAAAGATTCTGCATAATTTAGAATGTCATTTAGTGTTGCCATTTTAGAACCTCATTTCTTCCATTGTTCATTTGCTTTTTTGACAGCAGCCTCAATGAATGTGTTTAATTGGTCATTAGTCAAATTGATGTTATATGCTTCTAGTCCCTCAATCAAGCTAGTTTTAGCATGCTCCATCTTGTCCTTGCCATGAATGTCCAATGTTCCTGCAACTTGTTCAGTGGCATTCACAGCGTTATTTGCAAGGATTTCAGCAACTTCAAGAGCTTTCTTTCCTCCACGAGTTAAGAGATACTTCTTGATTGCCTGAACAACAATTCCGACCAAAATTACAAGAATGCTCATTGCGCTACTTGTTACAATATCAGTGATTTGATTCATTTTTCTTTTCTCCTTTTTTGATTAGCTTACTAGGCTCTTCCAAGCCATCTTTTAACTGAAATTTCTCATGATCAATATTTTGTTTCACAAGACGATCTAGACCAGGTATTTCAACCCCTAAAGCTGAAAGGCTGGCAAGAATGCTGGAACCGTATGCTGCCATCATTGCGACAATGAAGGCATCAACTACAGGGCCAAGATTCATATATAAAGCGAATGGATATCCAATGGCTGTAATTAAAATCATAGCTGTGTGACTTACTAGCCCTTTCCTCCATTTTCTACTTGAGAACTCATGATAGGCCCATGCTCTAGCTACACCTAAAACGATATCTAGAGCCACAATGGCCATCAAGAGAAATACAATCATGTGTTCATCAATTCCGTGATCATAAAAATCACGTACTACTTCAATAATTCCAAAGATTCCATCTGGTTCTTGATACATCAATCACACTCCTATCAATTAAGATTCAGGCTGTGCTACTGGTTGAGTCTCAAGGTCTCCTGATGGCTTGTTTTGCTTCTCTTCTTTGGGAACTTCCCAATTGTAGATTGCCAGTTTCCCATTTTGGAGAAGTGGGCCTTTCAAGTCTTTGATGGATTCGCCATTGTAGGTGAAATCATAGTTGACTTGAACAAGAACACGTTTCCCTTCACTGAATTTTTCAGTGTGGTCTGGATCAATCAAGGTGAAGATGTCATGTTGCTTGTAGGTCTTGCCTACTTGAGCAGCTTCCACAAGCTCAAGCGCTCGCTTGTAGAGAGTTGGATCAAGTGGATTGTCTTGATTGGTCACAGCTACAAGGACAGACCAATCAGCAAGAGCTTTGTTATTTTGAATTAGGACATCTTTCTTTTCGTTCTCTTGAGTGAGTTCTTGAATCTTCTGAATAGCGTTCTTATTGGCATCAACAGACTTGTCAAGCTCTTTCTTGAGTGCCACGATAGCTCCGGAAGGGTCTAGTTCCATCCGTACAAGGTTTAGAACAGCTTCCACAAGGGTTGATTCTTCATCTCCCATGCGGTTATTTGGAAGGGATTCTTCAAATACCCGGTAAGGGTAATCTTGCTTGATGGAAACCTTTGTGGCATTAGCTACTGGATCATAGGATTTGAACTGTACTTTATAATTCATTAAGCATTTACCTCATTTTTATTCTTAACTTCTTCAAATAGGTCCTTCAAATCTTTGTCAGATTCTAGGACAGAGCGATAGATTTCTAGCTCTTGTGTGAGCTGATCTAGTTTTTCTTGTAGGTAAGTACATCGAGCTTTAAACTCAATCTCTCCGAGTGTTTTGTCGCCTAATTGCTTGTTTAATTCAGCAATCATAGCTAGTAGAATATTTTCGTTCATGTTAATTTCCTTTCTATTTAAAGCCATATTTATTGATGAGATTTGATTTTATATGATTTTGAACAGCTCCATTTTTTAGATCCCAACCATAACGAGCGAGAATACCAAAACAAGTCAAGATATCCCATAGATAGCCTCCTACATTTTGTGATCCTTTCCCAATAAATAGATCATCTATATAAGCTTTGCTAAAATGTTTATCGCCACGCCCTAAATTATGTTTAACGCCTTTTTCATTCATTGGAATCAAATAGCTATTTCCATCTTTAGTATTATTGTGAATAATCCAAGGACTTCTATACTGACCATTTGCATAGAATATGATTCGATCACCAACAAGTTCGTACAAAGATTCTTTTACATCATTCTTCGCTCCTGACCACAAGCGCATCCCAGCAAATGTTCCATTTTCTGTATTTTCAGTTTTGTCTTGATTTGTTCCTATGACGATTCTGGCAGCCTTATTGTCTCTTAGATACTCACCAATAAGACCAACTTGGTTAAATTTGATAAATTGTGAGGAGCTTGTATCATCGATTCTTCGAATTGTGCCAGTATTTGAAAATAGATTGATAGTCCCGTTATCTAAGTCAAATACTGTAGCCCCGTTGTTGGCACTCAATCGTCCACCTTGAATTCTTTCAGCAGCAATCTTGATGGAATTCAACTCAGTAATAAAAGCCTGTTGTGAAATCAGTTCTCTAATAAAAGCTTGATTTGATACAAATTTGTTGATCATGGCTGAATCTACTAACAACTTATCTGCTGTGACTGCATTGCTGGCCAGAATTTGAGTGGTTACTGATCCAGATTCCATGTGACCAGTTCGGACGCTCTGAGAAGCCAGATGCCTGCTTGTGATGGATCCATCAACTACCATGTCACCTTTAACCTTGATCAATTGAGCGATCAAGGCAATGGCTTCTGGTTCTTGTACAAGCAATGAACTGATGGTCCTTCCGTTGATGCTCTTACCTGTACCAAACGAAATTTGACCATCTGTGATATTAATGTCTGTTTTCTTGAGAACTCCATCGAATTGGCTGACAATTGTTGATATTTGCCCGTTGACTGTTTGCTGATAGTTAGCAAAGCGCCCGTTGATGCTGTCCTTGAAATCATCTAACTTGTCATTGAGGACAGAATTTTGACTAGATAATTTCTTGTTTGTCTCATCTGCTTGAGTTGCCAGTTTGACATCTGTTGAGTGTGCTTGCTCTTCAATTTTGGTTGTAAGTGACTGTTCCTGAGTTGCAAGCTTATTGTTTAGACCTTCTGTTGCATATCTCAGATTATTCCCAAACTCAGTTGAGAATGTTGAGAATTGACCATCAACAGTCTGCTTGTATTCAGCAAGTTTGCTCTCAATTCGTGAGTTGATTGTGTCCAAGCTGTTAGGCTTGTATGGAGGTACTTTTGGCCCTTTGACCAATATTGGTTTGCGAATCCAAAAGTGTGCATTGTTGACTGCATAGAAGTATAGTGGAAAACTTCCAGAGGTATCAAATTCAAAATCAGTTGCTAGGAATGTGAACTCAGCTTTCAGCCATGTGTTTTTTGCTGTTGTTTTATCTGCAAAACTCTTCCCAAATACTTGCTTATTATTTGAATGTCGTTTGAGTGTAACTGCTATTCCTTTATCACATTCAACATCACTTCTCACTTGATATTCAAAACCTAATGAATAGTATTCACCTTGAGTCATCTTATTGATATACAGTGGGAATGTTGGACCTGCAAATGTATAAGAATTTGCAGGAGATCCGGAAACTTTCATTTTGAAAATCCCGTTTTCTACGGACGTAATTCTGGTTGTGCCATTGTTGGGTGCTGTATATTCAGTTAAGCTGTCAGCTAATTTCACAAGGTTTTCTTGGTCAATCTGACTTCCTAGAGCTTCGATCCTTCTTGTGATCCCCTCAGAATCTTCTGTGTACTTATTCTTAGAAATGTAATTCTCAGATAGATTCTCACGAATTGTCTTCAGGGTATTGCTTGTTTGCTCTTCTGTATAGCGTTTTAGCCTAGATTCAAGGATTCCACTCTCTCCAGTGTACTGTTCAAGTGCTGTGATTTGTGTTTTAAGTCCTTTTGCGGTACGTTCAAATGATGCTGAAGCGTTTGTGACAATAGCTTCTTGATCTTCTGGAGCAGGTCCTGCATCTGTTCTGGTATTGCTTTGTGTTAGCTCTACCCTCTTGAATGAAATTGAGCCTGCTTCACTATAGCCAATAATGATGCGCCAGAAATCAAACTCATCGCTTTTTTCTAGCGCTGGAACAGAAACTTTGTACAATTTCCATTCATCAGTCAATTGAAATTGGGCATAGATTCTTTCTGGATTGTCGCCAGCTTTTCTATTCTCACGCAAGGAAGCCCACATTGTTCCAGATCCACTATTTCTTTTAGCATAGAACGAAAGCGTGTAAGGCTCACCTTTTTCTAGATAATCCAGAGCAGTTGTTTTTGAAGTAGCCCAACTTGGTGCAGTGCTAGAGAATAGCTGCGCTTGCTTCCAAGTGTTTGTATTGCCTGTGATGGTATAAACACCATTCTCTGATGTACCAGTTGAATCACTTGAATCACCGTGAGCAAAAAACCACAAACCACGAGTGAAATCATAGTCTTCAGCGTAGTTTCTTGAACCTACTTTCAGACTTGTGAACTCTTCTTTGATACCATTTACTGTCTGCTCGACATAAGAGCGATCTGCTTTGCCAGCTGTGACATTGGTCAGGTCAGAGATAGCTTTTTCAGTTGTCTGCTCAAAGCGTGATTGTGCGCCTTTTAAGTCAGTGAATTGGCTTTCTGTAGACTGTTTGAATTTATCAACTAGCTCTTTGACTTCAACATCTTTTTCAATGAGCTTTTCAGTTGTAGTCTTTAAGCCTTCCATCGTCACTTCAATGCCATTGTATTGAGCTTTGAACTCTTCTACAATTTCAGTTTTGTTCTTCTGGTTAGCAGCATTGATCTTCTCAGTGACTTGCGCTGAGATTTCTTCTTTGACTACTTCAGCCTGAGCCTTGGCTTCCTCAATGCCATCTGTGATCTCTTGTTTCAAGGCTCCTGCTTTGTCTTCAAAGACCCTGTTGGCATTATCAACCAATACTTTCAATTTCTTGTAGTATTCATCATCCTCTTGAGTTTTTTGGACTGTATCAAGGATTTCAGATGCTACATCAGAAATTCCATTTGAGCCTGACATGCCTCCACCGTGGCCAGCCTTGTCATCGAATGTAAGAGAGATATACTCTTCTGACAGAGCATCAAAGACATAGCCCACAGCTTTTTTCTTCAACATGACATCATGCTTCAAGCTCATGATGGTCACTGTGTCACCAAGATGCACAGTTTGACCATCTAGCTCATAAGCTTCAACTTTGATCTGATCAGTGGACTTGTCAATGTCACCATTCTTGAATTTGGCTTCACCCCATTTTCTCAATTCTTCCTCTGTAGTAAGATCATTGTTCTCATACTCAGCTTCATTGATATAAGGATAATTGCCAATGAGGGGGCTGTCCACAGTGACTTTCAGAACCGTGTCTTCTTCTGCTCCCTCTGGCTTGAAGGTTGATTTCAGATGCAGTCTTGTGATGATGCTTGAACTGCTCTTATTCCGTTCATACTGCTTCAAGTTTTGATGCGTAGTAATAACCACACCACGATCAATTCCCCGACTCTTTGGAATGTCAATCAGGAAGTTGTCACGGATCATCTCACCTTCCCAAGCACCTACAATGGAATGTTTTCCATCCATCAGGATCTTATAGAGCGTTTCATCCTCTGTGGTGTTGAAGGTTCTATTGTCCATAATGTTACTTGTGAATGAAAATTTTCCAAGTGGTGTCTTGACTGCTGAAATCATAGCATTCAAGGCGATTTGACAGGTTGAGTTTGAAACCTTGATAGGACGAACAGAGCGCTTGAAGATGTCTTCTGTGATGTGCTGGCAAGTCAGGTTCACTGTGTCATCTTGCTCGCTGATTTCCTTGATCCGGAACAATTGCCGGCCAGTGACAGGAGTTGGGGCGATGATGAGCATGTCTTCCTGAAATTTCTTATAAATTTCAGTGTCTGTGATTGGATAGTCAACCTTGAGTGTGTAGCTCTCATTGGTTACTTCTTCAACTTCTGCTTTTGTTGCTTCATGGAGTGGTTGCCCATTCCATTTCACTGTTTGAACATTTCTGTCTAATAGATATAGAATTATAACCACCCCCAATTAGTTTCGAAGACAAGTGATTGAATACCTGGCCCTAAAACCACACCAACAGTCTTCTGGCCTTGGTTAGCGTCAATTGTGATGAAGTCTCCTGACCACTTCACCAGATTCCCTTTCTTGTCAAGGAAACTTGGATTCTGTGGATCATTCACCATCACAGCGCTATCAGATAGTTGCTCAAGCTTGATGGTTTGTTTCCCAACCGTGAAGCTAGTCTCAGATGAGCTGGTCCCTCTAATTGTGATTTTAGGGAACGCAAGTGAGCTACCTTGCAGCCTGAGAACACCATTTGAGGTAAGAGTTTGAACATCGTTGTTCTTCATGTATTTTGTAGGGTGACAAATGAATGTCACCTCTAAAGAATACATTTTAGTTTTATCTCTCTGAGTGTCAGACACCTTTGTCTGATAACAGAACCATCTTGTGAGCTTGTTCTGTTGATTCTCAAGCCAGAAGTTTCTTTTGGAAAGGAATTGGACAAATTCAAGGACTTGCAATTCTGTTGGGTTGATGAGTTGAAGAGTGTATTTCTTTTCAAACGCTTCTCTGTGAGGATTCGACTGAACAATATATCCACTAACTCCATCATGGCTCAACAGCTTATCCTTTGAGAGACCAACTTGAATTGTAGGACCTTCCAGCACAATCACATCAAATGGAAATGATGAAGTTCCAACTCCATCAATGATCAATTCGTTGTATTTTACCATGCAGGCGCTCCTCTCAATTCTTTCTGTCTTCTCAATTCAGCAGCTATCTTCTGAGATACCTTATTAGCGATCTTCTCAATGTCAGCTTCTTCTCTGATGATATTGTCAGAGATGTTGATATTGATCACGGTTCCTTGTGGGTCCATTGTTTGGGCAATGCCCCGACCAATGGCGCTCAAGTTACGTTCATTCAGTGGTAGGACTGCTTCTTTTCCAGCTTCCCCACCAACCATCAGGCTATTCCCGTTCATGCCAAATGCTGTGGGCTTGGTTAAGATCCCACCTTTGGCATACCAGTCAATTCCAATACTTGGAATCCCTTTACCTTTCAGCCAGTCCATCGGATTCAGCGATCCGCTGGCCTTGAAGTGAGGTAATGGGATGTGTGGCCATTTGAATTGGAAATTGAAGAAACCTTTAATTCCGTCAATGGCTCTTCCTACGAGATCTTTTGCTCCATTGATAGCTGTGTCAATTGTGTCTTTGATCCCATTCCAAATGCTTGAAGCGGTTGAGCTGATATCATTCCAAACTCCTGAAATTGTGCTAGAAATCCCATTGAATACAGTTGAAACTGTTCCTGTGATTCCATCCCAAATCCCAGATAGAGTTGAGCTGATCCCGTTCCAAACAGTTGAAGCCGTACCGGAAATTGTGTCCCAAATTCCAGATAAAATTTGAGCCATTGCATTGAATACAGATTCACAGATACTTTTGATCCCGTTCCAGATATTTTCACCAATACCCTTGATGGTCTCCCAAGCCCCAGACCAATCCCCGTTGATGATCTGCATCACAGTCTTGATGATGCCTAAAACCACGTTGATGGCTGTTTCAACAACAGTTTTGATGGTGTCCCATACTGTAGAAACAATGGTTGAAATATTGTTCCAAGCAGTCTCAATGAATGGTCCAAGAACATTCATGACTGTCGTTACTACTGCTGAAATGGCATTCCAGACGGTCTCTGCTGTCTGTCTGATCAGTTGTTGATTATCATTCCACCATGTTGTCAATGTCCCCCAAATCTCCATAACAAAGCTTGAAATGGCTTGGACAACAGTGTTGATGACTGACATGATAGCATTCCAGACTGTTTCAACAGCGGTCCTGAATCCCTCATTGGTTTCCCACAAGTGCTTGATAACCAAGACTATTCCTGTGACTGCTGCAATAACAGCGGCTATCACTCCAATGATTGGCAATGCAGCAGCTATCAGCCCTCCTATACTTGCTCCTACAGCAACAGCAGCCGCCTGAAGGGCGAGGAAGATTGGGGCAAGTACACCGGCCACTGTTACAATTGTTCCAAAGACTACAACAAAGTTTTTGATGGGCCCAGGTAAGTTGTTGATCCATTCTGCCACTTTCTTGAAGACATCCACAATGATGTCAAGGGCGGGAGCGAATGTTTCAGCGATTGCTCCACCGACCTCAGCCATGACAATTTTCAAGCCATTTTGTGCTGTCGTGAATTTATCAATAGGATCTAGAGTGCTTTCATAAGTTTGTGAAACTAACCCTGCTGACTCTTTAGATGTTTTTCCAAGTTCATCAAAGCTCAAAGCTCCACGCTTGATGGCATCGACCATTTGAGGAGCCTTTTTGGCACCAAAGATCTCCATAGCGATCCCCATTGCTTCAGTCTCTGATTTACTGTTCTTGATTGCTTCAATGGTCTCTTTGAGACCTTCTTTCATGGTCTTTCCTTGCTTGGTGTAGACCCCTGCTGCCTTTGTCATTCCTGACAATGCTGCTGATGAATCAACCCCATGCTGTTCAAGTTGACCAATCAATGTGACAGCTTCATCAAATTCAAGACCAAGCATCTTGATTTGTGGCGCTCCATCTGTTGCTTTCTTCATCAAGTCATCAACAGAAACCCCTGTGGATTGTGCCACATAAGTGGTGCTATCCAGTACATCAGATAGGTAATCAACAGAATATCCGTAGGCTTCCAAGGCTTGCTTGGACTGAATTGTTGCATTCGTGATGTCAGATCCGTTGATTTCTGCAAACTTGAGCATGTCAACAGATGTGGTTTTGAGCGCATCCCCTGTTAGGCCGAATTGGGTGTTAACTTCACCGACTGCATTCCCGATTTTGCTGAAATCAGTAGGCATTTCAGTGGCTATGCCATTGGCAATTCCTTGCATCTGCTCAAGGGACTTTCCACTTGCACCAGTCTTGGTGACAATAGTGTCCATTCCTTCATCAATTTCCCGGAATGCGTCCAGAGCGCTTTTCCCAAAATCAACCAACTTTTGACTGATTTCAGATAACTTCTCAGAGAATTGATTCAGCAATTCAGCTTTCAGAAGCTTATTTGTCTCTTCAAGACCGCTACTAGCTTTCTTCCCTGACTCACCAAGATTCTCCATTTCATTGGAAAGCCCGTTGAAGGCAGCCTTGGACTCATTCAGTTGAGTTTCTAGCTTATTGACTTCTGTCGAGTTCTCACCATACTCTTGTTTTGCAAGAGCAAGCTGTTTCTCAAGATTCTCAACCTGTTGGGCGACAATCTCGCTTTGCTTCCCAATTTTCTGTTCAGCAAGTGCCAGCTTATCTGCTTCACTAGCATTGGAACCCATTTGGCTTTCTTGCAGCTTGAATGAGCTGACAACTTTGTCACCTTCACTTGCAAGGCGCTGTTGCTCGTTTTGAAGCTCTTTCAGTTGTTCACGGTTGGACTTGGTAGCATTCCCATTTCCATCTAATGCCTTATTTACATTCTCAAGCTTATTCTCATAGCCCTTCAGGATGTTCTCTGTCTGGACCACTTCCCGTTGAAATGCACGGTATTGATCAGCTCCAATGTCACCACTTTTGAATTGAGCTTCAACTTGTGCTTGTGCCTGTCTCAATGTTTCCAGTTTTTCCTTGGTAGTTGAGACTTGCTTTTGAAGGACTTCTTGCTTTTGAGCCAATAGGGTCACGTTCCCTGTGTCAAATTTCAGAGCCTTGTCAATGCTCTTCAATTCTTTTGCTGCTTCAATAGAGGCAGAATTTACTTTTTTCAGGGCGTTTTGAAGGGGTTGTGTGTCACCGCCAATTTCAATTTTTATCCCTTTAATATTACCGGCCATGTTTCCTCCTTTCACATAAAAATATAAAGAGCGCCTAAAGGATTCTTGTGATCAATCGTCCATTCATTCGATGAACTTGACCTCAGATTCTTCCTCTCAGCACTCTATTTCAGACTAGAATGAGTCAAAATCTGACTGTGTGGCCTTGCGTGTTTCTGATTTGTTTTCAGTACGCAAATTCACATAATCTGTTTGATAGTCCAGAGCCATTCCAATTGAAATGTGCTTCAGATCATCAATTGTAAGCCCAGTTTCTTTACAGCAAGAAAGATAAGATTCTACTGTAAAGATTTCATCACTGGCTGATTCTGACTCATCTGGTTTTTTTTTGATGTCATCGTATCATTGATCATTTCCATTAGAATTGGAGCAATGTCCTGCAAAGGAAATTCTTCCATTTCCATGAAAAATTGTTCATAAGGCTTGATATGTGGGTTCCCTGATTTGGTGAACACCCAAAACAAGCGATTGAAGAAGGTCATGTCAAAATTAGCCAACATGTTGATGTCAACTTCATTGTTGCCATTCTCAGCCATTTGCATGATATTCTGGTTTGAGATCATTCCAAATAGATCTTGGAAGAAATCTTTCCCAAACTCACTCTTATAAGCGATAGGAGTGTAAGCATTGGTTACAAGCTCATACTCCTTTTCACTAATGGTCACACTCTTACGCATTTAAGGCCTCCTTAATTACAAAGCTTGATTAGGTTCATAGACCTTTTCGAACCATTTCTTATAAACTTCTTGATCATCCGCTGATGTGATGGAACGTTTCACAACTTGGTCACCGGGACGAGGGCTGGCATTGAAGCTCAATTCACGTTCATTCACGTTGGTTCCGTTCTTGGTAGCTGATCCGCTCGATGGGCGACTTGCTGAACAGTAATACATGACATGGCGTGTCTTGTTAGCATCGCCAGCAAATTCAAACATAAGTGCGAAGTTGGTTGTCTTCGCATCTGCTTTTTCTGTGACCACTCCTGTTGTAGAGTCTTTGATGTCGCCCAAAATTTTTGTTGCGAATGCTTCAATGATGTGTGGGACTTTGAATTTACCTTCGTAACCTTCGTTTGAGTTGACGAAGTAATAATCAATGTTATCAGCTTTCACTGATCCTGAATCCCCTTTAGGGTCCAGCGTCAATTCCATCGCTCCAGGGAAGCGGAATACTTGACCATAAGTGATCACTCCTGCTTCGCTGATTGATTGGATTGGTGCCACATGGACATTTTCAAGCCCAAATGTAACTTTGTTTTCAGTCATTTCTTTCCTCCTTAATATAGATAGACTTCATAAGACTTCACAAATAGTCTTTCTGATTCAATAAAATTTTCTTCCTGAACATCATAAAAGAGCTTGTGGCCATTCCACAGCTCTTCTAATCGTTCTTCTAGTTCCTCATCTTTTCTTTCAAAGGCCAATTCTACAGTGACAGAACGGATCTTGTATGATGCTTGATTGTCTGTCCCTGTGATAGATGGCAAGCTTTCAAAATAGACAAGATAAGGCAGCGTGGGAACATTTCCTTCCCTGAATGCCTTATAGGTGACTGGCAAGCCAGCCTGATCCAAAATATCTGCAAACTCTGACAGCTTCATCTTCCAAGCTCCTTCAATTTCTTTTCAAAATTCTCAATAGCATGATCTTCTGCCGGCTTGATGTGTACGATGCCGGAAACCCGTCCCCCGTTCCTCTTTAAGTGGCCAAATTCAAGCAAATGTGGGAGGCGATAATTTGTGTTATGCACCACAAAATTACCTTTCCCCATTTTTGTTTTTTTCCACGATTTGGCATACTTACCACCTTTCGCCCTTGGACTTTTTGGACTTGTGGTTTTTAATTCTTGGACGGCCTCTTCTGCTGTTTCTTCTGATATCTTATCCACTTCTTCTTCAACTTCAGTGGAATACTCTGCTAATGCTTTAGCAATTTGACTGGCTAGATCTTGGCTCATGTCATCTTCTCCACTAAAGTCAATTCAAGGATGTTGAGGTTGATTGGATATGTCTTCAAAATCCGGTACTCTTTACCGCCAAATTCAGCAAATTCCTGATTGTTGTATTCAAAACTGTGAATGTCAACAATCAGATTTGGCCGGATGCCGGCCTGATTGGCTTGGTAAAATTCGGACCGTGTAATAGATTTCTTTTTACAAAAAATTGTAGTCTTTACTTTCTCAGTCAGATCTTGCTTGAGCTTGTCCTTACCTGTAATTTTAAAACCTATCAATGTGATTTCATCATTCCACATCTCACACCTCTTTCTTGGAAGAGATTTGCAGATTGTGCAAGCGCCATTGAAGGTGACGTGGTAAATCAACACCACCTTCATAGCGATAAGCAGCAAAGTCAACAATGAACATTTCATGGTCAGCACGATCTGGAACCAATTCAACACCCAGATTGTTTGTTAATTCGCTGATGACGCTTGAGACAATCTTCTCCAGTGTTTTATCTCGCAAATTTGAAGCAATTCCTAATTTGATTTTAAGTAATTCCACTAACTGACCAGTGTCCATGCTATTCTTCCTCTTTCTTAGTTGCTTTCTTGCGCTTTGGTTTCTCTTCAGTGGCTTCTTCTACTTCTTCAGTAGTTGTTTTCACCTCTTCAGAGGTTTCTTCTACTTCCTCAGTAGTTGTTTCCACCTCTTCAGCAACCTCTTCTGCTTTCTTAGTAGCTTTCTTTACCACTTCATCAGTGATGAAGATTGAACCTGCTGAATTAAAGCCTGTCAAGAGTCCTTTAACAAACTCTTGATCAGGTTCATAGCCTTTGCGTGGAAAGACATCATCAATTTGATATTCATGTTGTTCTTCATCACGCATGTCCTTGAATGGACGGATTACTGTATAGGGCATGTGATACCTCCTTATGCTACAACATCAGTGTATGTGCCAAAGAATCCAGCAGCAGCATCTACTTTCTTAACATCCAAACGGATGAAGAGTCCAAGCAGTTGGCCATAGATGTCATTGTTAACCCATTTAACAGATACTTGAGAACGGTCAAAGAGTTTTACAAATTCTGAAACATCGCCAATAAAGAACTTCATGTCTCCTTCAGCTCCAAAGACTGTATCATCTACTGGATAGATTGTTTTGCCGCCAAATGAGTAGCCTGTAGGTGATGCAACATCCGTTTGGAGCATGTAGCGACCATTTTTGTCTTTCACTTTGTCAAGTGCTGCAAACATTGATTGAGTTACAACAATACTTGCTTTGTAGATTGATTTAAGTTTCTTGTTGTAGATATCCTTGATGCCATCGAATCCAGCAGCATCTGCTTGAGTTGCTGATTTGAGGATGGTAGCGACCAATGACAATTCAGTGTTTTCACCTTGATTGAATACTTCATCTTCTACGATTGACATGATATCGTAGTCTGCATCATCAATCATTTCTTGAGATACAGGAATGTACCCACGGTAAGTCTTGATTGAGTAATCAATTTCGCTGATGCTTGGTTTTCCAAGTTCAGGATTGGCTTTCAATTCTTCAGTTGAAGCCATTTTGCTGTCTGTCTTCTTGATAACTGGATATTTACCAGAACCACTATTTACTTTGACACGTTGGACAAGATCCAAGAGTGGATTGCGTGTCTTTTCAAGGAAGTGAGGTTTTAACACTTCAGTTGGGATCAAAGCAGCGCTTCCAGAGTCAGTTGTTTTAAGACCTTCAATGCCACGAGTTTGACCAGTACGAATGAATTTAGCAATTGCGTCACGTTCTTCCAATTTCTTTCCTCCACGTTGCTCAACATCTTTGAATGTTGGGGCTTTCCGATTTTGTTCGTCAACTTGCTTTTGAAGATCTTCAATTTCTTCTTCAAGTTTTGCTTTTTCTGCTTGTTTCTCTTCTAATTCTTTTTGAAGTTCTTCAAGGCTCTTTTCAACCGTTGAAACTTCTTCTTCAGTTTCAGCACGGTCCAATTTTTCTGCTTCGATTGCAGAACGGTTGTTCAATTCTTCAATTGCTTCTTCCAATTCAACAACTTTATTTGCTTTTGTGCGCATACGTGCGCCCAGAATCAATGCTTTGTTCATAAATTGTATTTCTCCTTAATTTTCATTTTGCGTTTGTTTAACGCTTCAATATTGGCACGTTTCAGACATTCAAAGTCTTTCTTCCGTGCAGCAATTTCAGTCTGTGGATATGCTGGGAATGTGCAAGGACTGACCTCAAAGATTTCAAGCTCTAGCACGGTGTCAAGATAGGAACCATCTTCACGCTCAATGGTATCCACCTTAATGGGCATAAATCCAAAACTGCATCCAACAATATCCCCACGCTGTACACGGGCATAAGCTCCCATAGCGTCTGGATCATTCCTGTTGATGATAATGTCACCATATAGACCTTTGTCATCAACTTTGAGACTCACTGTGCTGTTCCCTGTGCGCCCTAAAACTAGGTTATGATCGTGGTTAAACAATGCACGGATATCAGCATTTTTGATGGCTTCTTCCACTCCTGCACGTTTAATCACTTCAAAATAGCCTGGCCACAGCTCAGTTTCTTCATCGAACCGGATGAAGTAGCCACTCAGAATCAAGTCACCAGATTCTTGTTCTTCTCGTGTCTCAAATTGAGTAGCGATGTAGGAATTACGTTTCTTCACTGGCATTTCCTCCTTCCTTATTTAGTTTGCTCTGATTGCCTAACTCGCCTTGTGGCAGATAGTTTTCAAGAACAATAATTTCATCCATTTCAGGATCCGGAGTCATACCAACCCAATCTCTCCACTCGTTTCTACGCATTGCAGCACTGTTGGTCATTTGTTGGGCCACAGTTGAAAGCTCTGTAATGTCGTAAGAATACAGTGAACGTGGATTGAATTTGAAGTAGCGTGTTGTTGAAGTCAGTAGATCTCTTGTAAGTGTCTGAGTAATCGTTGTTGCGATGCTCATTATTGTGGTATTCACAAAGTTGTTGTATTCTTCTTTGTTGAAATCTCCCACACCTAACACAAAAGCCGGAACACCTAACATTCCAGCTACTGTCTTCTTATCAATTTCTACTGACTCATTCAAAGCTATGTCATTCAAACTTAATGGCTTCACTTGTTCCACTTCCATCAAGGCATCAGGAACAATCCAAGGTTCCCCTGACTGGCTTGTTGTCAAGTATTTCTTAGCGATTTTTTCCCGCCCCTCAACAGTTCCAAGCTCTTCACTGGATGAGTCCACTTTCACAATGAGGCTTGGAACGTTCTTTCCGTTCATGAAGCCCTTCTTGGTCTGTGTAGCCATGTTCAAATTGCGTACAATGTCTTTCAAGGCCAATCTAAAACCGGTCCCAATATAAGGCCGGTCTGGATCAGGATTGATGGCGAAGTGGACCACTTCATCTGGATTGAAATCAGTGTCCCTAAAATGGATCATGTATGTCAGATCATTGCTTATGAACGACACTTCCGACATTGGGAATGGTCTGAGATTGCTGATATAGTCAGTCATTGGATCATATTCCACATGTAGCACAGAATTCCCATCACCAAACAGGAGCAAGTCCCTTACGATCTTGAAGATCCATGATTTTCTTGTCATGTGATCGCAAGGATTGATGTCGATCTTACGGGCTAACCCATCCTTGATTCGTACATCACCGGATTCTGTATTCTCCATGAGCTGGATCGTCATGTTTGAAACCATATCAGCAATTTTATTGACAGCCATGATCACATCTGGATTTCTTGCCAGTGGAATATAGCCATCACCGTCATACATGATGCCAAGATCTGAATTCCCAAAGCTTGTGAACATCGTCTGCGACTTTCCACGCTTGAATAATTTGTCAAAGATTCCCATATTTCTCACCTCCTTTCTATCTAATCAAAGTAAGCCATCACATTCTTATTCTTACCGAGGTTAGCAAGTGCCTGTATACAAGCAAAAACGCTCGCATCAAACAAGTCAATTCTTGCTGTCCCGCCATCCCCGTCCAATTTCTCATACTGGACAGCATCATCTACTTTCTCGATGGCTCTGACATTGCTGACACAGTATTCATAAGCGTCCGAATGTACATAATAAAATTCTTTATTCTTCACTTTCAATTCAATTCTTCTGAATCCCTCTGATTTCAAATAGAATAGCTGAGGTTGGTCAATCATTTTGAATTTGGCTTGTTTCATTTTGAGCATGAACTCTCTACCAAATTTCCTATCCATACCGACAGCAGCAATTTTGAAGCCTTTCTGTCGCATTTCTATGAACCATTTAACAATGTCATCATAAAGGACGGTTGGAGTGTTGCTCATTGTCAGCCATCCATCTGATTGCCATCCAAACAATGGGATGCCATCATCATTGGCTTTCTTCTGAGCATTGACACGAGGGAAGAAAGCGTGTGTGATACAGATATCAACATCTTTTTCACCATCGTTATATACACCATAGAGAGCAGCAGCGGTCAAGTCATGCAGTCTTGAAAGGTCAGCTCCTCCATACCATCGGATAGGAAGTTTTGCAAGCTCCTCAATAGTCCAGTCGTAGCAGTCATCACTGGCAATGAACTCATCTGGATTGAAGTAAGCGTTCATTGAGTTAGTAAAGACATTCAGTGTCTTGTTGAAAAACTCATTTCTGGTCTGTGGGTCATTCAAGGCCTGTTCTGCCTCAGCTCTCAAAGCAGGCATGGACACCGTGACACCCCAAGACGGATTTGCCATCTTCAAAACATTATCATCAAGATAGTCACCAACATCGCCATCCGTTGTCTGATTAGCTTTACAAATAAAGATAAATAAAGCCTCATCCTGCACCAACTGCTTAAGCACTTTCTGACAGTATTTCAAGCGGTTTGCAAGAAATCCAGTAGGAATATCACCAGCCGTTGAGATAACAAAAAGCATACTGTTTCGGTATGCTGACATTGTTTTCTTCATAAGACCATACTTCTTACTATTCCTCATCGTGTGAGCTTCATCAATGACCGTGACATTGCCATTGAGAGAGTCCAAACGGCTCTCATCGTTGGCCAAAGCCTGAATATAGAATGACCCATCATCTCCAAAATTAGCTGTGATAGAGTGTTCTTGGTTATTGTCTTTGATACGGATAGATTTGTCATTCCATCGTTCCACGTTGAACTTGATAAAATTAAAGGCTTCCAGCGCTTGCTTGACGGAGTTGGCTACGATATAGCATTTTGAACCACTATCGGCATCCAAAATCTGATAAAGCAGAGCAATAGCGGCAGTAAAACTGGTCTTGCCGTTTTTCCGTGCCAGCATTATCAAGGCTTCCTTGAACCTACGCTCATTCGTACCAGCGTGATAGAACCCAAAGAGATTTACAACTGTGAAATGTTGCCACGGTTGCAAAATCAAAGGCTTATTACGGATAGACATAGCAAACATGTCATCTCCTTGCTGATGAACAATAGAGTTCTCAATGAAGTGAACTGCAAAATCAACTATATCCTCATCAAGCTCATATGCTGGATTTTCTAAGTCCCTCAAAAAGCGTTCAGCAGCCAAAATCCGTTCTTCGTTATGTTCCTCTTGATAGCTCAGGACATAATCAACATAGGCATTAGCTTTTCCAAGATTGGTTGTAGCGTGGCGAAAATCGGCAAAACGTTTTTCAAAGTCTTTATCCATCTTTCACTCGCCTCTTTTTCAGTTCATTCTTAAACTTTAGAACCTCTGTGAGAACTGATCCATTATCTTGCTCTACAACTTCACCCAATGACTTAGGATTCATCATCAATTGATTAGAATAACTGAGTATGTCTTTCCGTAGGATTTCCATCGCTGTTAGGATGGGGACCTTACGTTCATTCTCAGCTCCTGCCTTGTTAACGTAGACATCTGTTACAGGATAGCCCATATCAGCATAATCCTGAGCAAGTTTCTGATACTGAAATAGCATTCCTGAAAAGATGTCAATGATCATGTCAAATTCTTTGCGATAAGTCCCAAGCTCTTTCATCTGTTTGATGACTTTTGACTTGATTGACTTAGCTGTGACTGGTTTTGCCAAAAACTAGGCCTCCTTCCCAAAATCCCTTTAGTTTTTATCCCCTTTTTGTCTGGAGACCTCCGACTTGGAAAAAGTTCCCTTCACCGGTTCCCAGACGCTCGAAAAAAAATTTTTTCGATGGGGGGGATAATCAAAAAAATTCAAAAATTTAAAAAATGAAAAATTTGATTTTTACAAAATTTCGTTTTTTCGTTTTTTGTAAAAATTCAAAAATTCCTTTTTTCGTTTCTTTTGCCAAAAAATTCCTTGACCAATAACTTTATCATTGGTTCTGTCATGAAAAGTATTGTGTCGCTTGTTAGTAAGAGGCAAACAATTCCATTCTTGGAATTCTAGTTCAGGATATTCGGACACTGGAAAAATATGATGAACCATTTCAGCCGGTTCTGATATTCCATATCTCAAACTCTCTTGACATAGATAATTATATTTCCTTAGAATCTTATCCCTGAACTTCTCCCACTTCCTTGTCTTCAAGGATGGTCTAACTATTTTGTTATACATATATTCTCCTCATGCAAAAAGGACAGCCAATCTCTTTGGTCTGTCCCTCTCATACTTGAAGCTATGCTATCATAATATTTTATTTTATGTGAGAAAACAAGAGCTTATTTTCTCATTTTTTTCACCTCGTTTGTAATTCGATTTCTTTCAACTCTAATTTTAAAACAACAACTTTCACCAGAATACACCAATGTGAATTCTTCTTCCCACTGACTTCTAGTGTATGGGTATCTGTTTGGTCGTGTCATTATTTATCCTCACTCGTTTCTTTATTATATTTATAGACTTCGTACATTATCAGATCCAATTCATTCTCATAAATATTTCCTATCACTTCGCAAGTATCCCAATAATACTTATCAAAAGGCGCATAAGTAGCAGGAGTCACGTTTAGGAATGATAAGTGAAATCCGATTTCTGTTGTTGGTGTGTTTTCATCTTCAAAGTATGTATATTCCCCAAATCCTACAATACAGCCATAAGCACTTGTTCGGATGATATCCCCCTCAAAGATTTCTTTACCATTCTTATCAACTAGGCCTGTTGATTGCATGAGGATCAATTCTGACTTTTCGATAGGAACAGGAGAGTTGTAGCCCGATGTTGGTTTTTCCATGTTACAAATCAAGCCGTTATCTGTGATAAAAAAATGTTCTACGAATTTCTTTTCTACGCTATCCCACGCTCTATATTTTGGAATCATTCCACTACCTCCTCTATTTCAATTCCTTCACAATCAAAGACCCAACCAAATCCAGCTTGTTCCAATTTCTTCTTTGTAAGTTTTGAATAAGCTTTACTACTGTAAAAATAAATTGCATCTTCATCAGGATCTCTCATGATGTATTGACCGGATGCTTTTATTTTCACTTTGTAGCGTTTCTCTTTTATTAACAATTCAGGACTTTCCCAACGGTTCCCAATCTTTGAGTAGTATTGGAGAATGTTTCTTGTTATGTCTATTCTGGTATTTATTGTAATACCTTCACCAAACCATCTGCAATTATCATGATCATATCTCACAAGAAAAATATATCCTTGTGCGTTGTTTCTCGAAATATCTGCTTCAAATATTTCATTACCGTTTGCATCTTCAAGTCCTGTTGACTGCATAAGTTCTATATCGTCCAATGAAATATTTTTTGGAGCTAAACAAACCTCTTTTATACATCGTTCATTTTTGTCCCATGCTTGAAAATTTAGAATCATTCTTCCGTCTCCTTTGATGGTTTTGGATAACTCATCCAGAACACTGTATCTTCATAAGTGTTTTCAAATCCAACACCGTTCCCAAAATCAATCCAGATATCAGTGGTTATCTCTTGGGTCTTTGGATTGTATACAAGAACTTCCTCGTCAATTTCTGGAGTTTTACCATCCCAAACAGAATCAAATCCATCCCCGAATATTTCTTTATCGTCTTCATAGATGTCTCTGGTTGTCAATTTATTCCATTCATAAAGTGCCACAGTTATGTCTGATGTCCTTTTTGCAGTAGCCATTTTTCCTCCTCACTTTCACATATCTTATAT
Organism: Streptococcus sp. 27098_8_186; assembly: GCF_041432055.1. Lineage (NCBI taxonomy): Bacteria > Bacillati > Bacillota > Bacilli > Lactobacillales > Streptococcaceae > Streptococcus > Streptococcus sp. 27098_8_186. The sequence continues at coordinate 251,754 of NZ_JAPVYV010000002.1, read as the reverse complement.
TTTGTTAAGCTCGCCTTATTTCTGAAATCCTTTTAGGATATGGGTTTCATTCGTTTCTCTTTTCTTAGCTTATGCCTAACTCATTATGTTAATGTCAAAATTATAAAATTAAATAACAAAGTTTCTCAAGGCATCATCTAGTTCAGCTTGTTCAATTCCAATATATCTCAGCGTTATGGCTGGAGATGAATGATTGAACATCTTCTGTAATGTGCCTACATCCTTTGTTTTGTTGTAATATTTATATCCAAATGTTTTGCGCATTGTGTGAGTCCCCACGTTATCAATGCCCAATTCTTCAGCAGCTTCATGGATGATCTGGTAGGCTCGTTCACGAGTGATGGCCTTGTTTCCTCCTTGCCTGCTCTTGAATAAGAAATGATGGAATGGCTTCCCTTCGACATACTTCCTCATTTCTCGTTTCAACTCTTTTGTCATTCTACGGGAAATCTGTTTGCCAGTTTTTCTTTCTCGTAGCTTGATGTGCCATCCCTGAACATCTTTGACTTTTAGTGTGAGGATATCACCAACACGCAAGCCTGTATTGAGACCAGTTATGAATAGCATGTAATACATTTCATTCCATTCTCTCAGATAGTCTTTCATCGCTTGAATGTCATCCGTGTCTTTAATGGGTGAGACCTCTTCCATACGGTTCCCTCTCTCTATATTAAAATTGATTTTCATAAGGAATTGGGAGTACAGGAATTGAACCTGCATCTGCTGTTTTCCGCCAGCATGCTCTAACCTTTTGAGCTAACTCCCTAACCACTATTAGGAGACCCTCTCATCCATGATATGATTATCATGAACAAGATTATAGTATTTTATTTTGTGTGAGAATACAATAACTTATATTCTCAATTTATAGTACACCTTTCATTCTGGCATACGTTTCCAAGATGCCAGCACGCTTGCGGTAAATTGTAGCATTGCTGACAAATTGCTTTTCTGCAATTTCTTCCCAATCTAGATTGGCTTGCCCCCATCTCAAATAGAAGATGTCAAGCTGTTCTCCTGTCAATTGTCTCTTGAAGGATTCAACAGTCTCTTTGAACAGCTCAAGATTCTTCAGAGTCACATCTGTAGCAAATTTCATCACTGTGTTTTCTGTTGGCTTGCTGATGCCAGACTTACCACCCCCAACAAGGTCATCACCGTTCTTTGCCATCAATTCTGCTTTGCGTGTCCAAATTGCCCGGTCAATTCCACGAAAATTGAATAATTCTTGATCAAGGTTAAACAATTCTCTGTTGTTTAATTTTTTCATTCAGTAACCTCTCTTTGATAGATTTCAACTATCCCCTTACCTTTTAATTTCTCACAGTGAGCAAGTGCTTCATGTCTTGTTTCAAATTCAGCTTCAGTGTATTCAGCTAAATGCTTAGGATCAATCCAGCTTGCATGACCGTGATACTTTCTTACAACATGCATCTTCATTTCTTTCTCCTGCTTTTAAAAGCTATCACGCTAGCCCAGATCAGACCAGAGAGCCAGACCAGTGCGAATAGTAAATAGATAAAGTTTTGAAAGTCCATCCCACTACCTCAAAATTTTTCTCAGTTTTTTATCGCTTTTCTTGGGCAGATTAAAACTGACTGTTATTTCCTTATTCGCTAAAGTGATGTCGCCACTAACTAGTACACTGGCATCAATAACCCCTGCTTCCATAACCATACTATCTGGATCAAAATCTTCGACAGTTGGAGAAAGTATTGTCCATTTCTTATCATCAGCCGTTTTTATTTTTAATCCCAAAAGACGGCCATTGTAATATCCACGGTACTTTCTAATCAGTCGTTTTCTCGCTTTATTCAATGACATGTCTTGTCTCCTTTGTGATTCTATTTCTTTCTGCTCTCAATTTTAAACTAGTGTTAACACCAAAATATACCAGTGTTATTTCTTTTTCCCATTGATTCTTTGTGTAAGGGTATAGGTTTGGCCGTGTCATTCTATTACCTCCTAAACTTCTAAATATAGAATTTCCATGTTGAATCCACTATCAATAAACTTGTGTGTCAATTCTTTGTTAATCCCATTTCCTAGACAATGATAAACTACATCTACATTGATGTCTGCACCTAAATATTTTTCCAAACGCATACGATTGTCTACGTAAAATGCAATATTCCTTTTTTGTTGCTGATATGGTCTGGCTTTAGCTATATCCCTAGTACACCACATCAACACTTTTGAGATGATATCTTTCTTGGTAAAACAGTCTTTTAAAGAAAAGAAGGTGTTAGTTTTTGGAATAAGAATTAGTTCCAGTTGTCTATTTATAAATGAATCAGGAAAGAAGCTCATAAGTTTTTCCAGTTCTTCATATACCTCATTGTTCATTCTCCCACCTCTTCAACATTTTTAAGAGAAAATCCAATACCATATATCAACAGGTAGCTTTGGAATCTCACAAAGTCTTCAATCAACTCAGCTTCTTGAATGTCATATTCTCCGATCTCGTCCAAATAACAATCTATATCTTCATGTTGCACACTTCCGTAATCTGTTTTTGTGTGATTTACTTCAAATTCGTAACCGTCCACGTCGACTGTATAATGAATACCATCTTTCGAATTATCGTATTTATAATTTTTAATAATCATCATTCCACCTCCTCAATCTCAATTCCCTCACAATCAAACACCCAACCAAATCCAGCTTCTTCAAGCTGTTTGCGAGTGTGTTCTGTACGAAATTTTTTATCTAGTTTTATTGACGATAATACCCAAGCCTGTTGAGATTTGATAAAGTTTAAGTAATTAAAATCATCACTTTCCATCCCTTTAAATCTTACATAATACTGCTTTTCTTTCTCGACCTCGTAGCCGTCAAGCCAAGCTCGTGCAAAGAGTTCGGAATTGTCCCAATACCATTCTGCAACTCTATCAGACATGCATGCATCTATTGAGTAGGATAGTGTATGGCCTAGCTTTTTATGTTCTGTGATAAAATCAGCCACATACTGCGGTACTGTGACTCTCTCACGTTCCATAGCACCATCAAACTTACCTTGCTTGTAACCTGCACAATATTTATGAAACCCATATTCACTTCCAAGTTTATTCAAAATTTCATTGATTCATACTGCTTTAGTTCCAATATCAAACTTTTCAATTCGTTCGATGACATCTTTTAGTTTAATTTTATATTTATTGATCATTTGATCTGCGCTTACAATAAACTCTTCTGGTATTTCTACTTTTTCGCCACTGTCAAGAACTACACTAATTGCTATTGAATCATCTGTAGAATAAGCAAACCCGTCAAAGCTACCATAAACTAAAACTTTAGTACAATCCTCCATTTTATAAATCCTCCTCTTCAATATTTGATTTCTTTAGAATGGCAATTTGTCATCTGTGATGTCCATTGGGCTTGCAAAACTTGGTGGCATCTGTTCCGTCATGCTGTTTTGATTTGCGGTATTGTCACGCTTTTCAAGAACTTGAAAACTTTCTGCGACAACTTCAGTCACATATACACGTTGTCCTTGCTGGTTCTCGTAATTTCTTGTTTGGATTCGTCCAACAATTCCCACAAGCATTCCTTTTTTCGTCCAATTACAGAAACGTTCTGCTTGTTCTCGCCACATCACACAATTGATAAAATCTGCATCATACTCATCATTTGCATTCTTGAAATTGCGATTGCATGCAATATTGAATTGAGCAGTTGCAATGTTGCTAGATGTATAGCGTAGTTCTGCATCTCTGGTCAATCGACCAATAAGAGTCACATTGTTAATCATTATTATCCTCCGACATTATTCATTTCAGCAGCTTCCTTGAGCGCTTCTGCTTTCTTTCGTTCCTGCATTTGATATTCTTGATTTAATTTATTCAAGATGACATCTTCTGCAGTGTTGTGTTCTGCCATTCTTTGAATGCTCAATTCATGCTCCTGAATAGTCCATTCCATATCTTTGATCTTATTTTCTTGATCTACTAATCTAGAATTGAGATTGATAGCAATGACTAGTGAAATAACTGCCAATGAGATCAAATTGATAATCAGCCAATTGATTTTACTTTTCATCTTCAACTACCCTTTCTATTCTATACTGGCCAGCTTCTCTTCCTTGTTCATTCAAGTGTATATAATACTTGAGAATTGACACATCTTTGCCAGTGATCTTGCTTAGTTCTTTGATCGGAGCAGTACAGATGTATTTTCCTTGATCAAAGAATCTATAATCTGTCAATTCTTCTGGATCTCCCATCAGTGCCTTCTCGTCAATGTTGAAGAATTTACATAATTCTTGGACATGAGCTGGTTTTATATTTTTGTTTGTGATCCATTGTTGAATTGTATTTGGATTTCTATTCAATTTCATTGACAGCTCTTTGCGTGTTAGTCCTTTACCAAGGATCAACAATTGCAATTGTTGACGAAAGTGATCCATCTGATTTCTCGTGTAATCTCTCATGCTGTCACTCCTGTTCATGACTTTTTTTCAAATCCTCAATGAGCCATTCAAGATATTTCTTAGCCTTATCCAAATCTTCAAGCCCATTCTTCTTCTGGAATCTACATAGATACTTGATAGCATTTCCCCAATAGAATCCCTGAACCCCTTTCAGATTTCCTGCAAAGTTCCGGATGACATCAATGGATTCCAGACCATATTCACCACAATAGTGATTTGGCTTATTCACTGAATCATTCATTTCTTCTAGAATTTGTTCAAATGACCGTTCTTTCATTTTAGTCTTTCCTCCTTAATCCAAATACCGTCAACCAATTTTCCTTTGCGGTCCTTGATTTCTTCATAGGCTTTATTTAAGCACTCCACAAAATCATAGTTCAGCATTTGAGAAATTCGCATCAATTCATGTACTACGCTTTTGAGTTGGTAGCCTTGACGGTTAAAATAAGATGCCAGTGCTTGATCAACCATCAATACAAAATAATCTTCTGTTTTTGCAGCTTCTGAGAAAATGAATTTCTCTTGTTCTGGGAAAATTTCTTTTGTGTTGATTCCAAGTTGAAGAGTCAAGCCGATCAATACAACAGTGATGTCTCCAATACTATCTTTAGTCACTTCTTCATCTTTTTCAGCAATTCCTCTCGACAGCTCACCGATTTCTTCATAGAGCTTCAGGAATTGCTTATTGGGTTCTTGAGTGTGTAAGTTGCGGTCATAAAACCATTTTTGAACTTTTGAAATTAGATCCTTTAGTTTGTTGTTATCCATTCGTTAATACCTCCGACTTTCCATGCTTTCAGGAAATTTATAAATGTGCTTGCTTGCTCCCTTGAAGATTCGGTCAGCAAGTGCTTGATTGTAGATTTTTTTGATGTCATTACTTGACAAGTTAGTGTTGAAGAATGTTGTTTGCCTGTTGTCTAAAATTTTAAACAGCACTCTCTGTCTCCATTCATTCGCTTCTTTTAGATTGGCGCTCATGCTACTTTCTTTCCCCAAATCGTCCAAGAAGAGAAAGTCAACTTTGCTGAGTAGGTCAACAGCGTAGCTCTCTGTGAAGTCTCCTCGACCATTGAAGCTTTCTTCAATCTTATTGAAGAGAGCTGATGTTGAGATGAAGATCACACTTTTTGGATTCTCACATTCTTTTGATTGCTCATTCAATGCTTTTGCTAATCCAATAGACAGATGACTCTTTCCGATTCCAGGCGGTCCACTTAGGATCACATTCCCTGTTTCAAACTTCAGATAATCTCTCAGCATCCGTTTTATGAAGTTGAGAGCTTGCTCATTAGTTGAATTGTCTGCTGTATAATTCTCTAATGTCTTATCGCTCAACTCTTGGGAATAGATGCTTTCTCTTTCAAATACTTTATAAGTATGAGACAAGAGAGCTTTGATTTTCGCTTCCTGCCTCAAAAGAGATTCCATCTTCAGGATTTCTTCTTTTTCACATTCAGGACAAATTGCAATGATTTGTTCTGATCCACTGATCTTTACTTTTGCATGCTGGATCTGACAGCCATGTTTTTCACAAGATGCAATTTCTTCATTCATTAGAATCCCAACCTTTCATCTTGCTTCTGAACATTTGGCTGTTTAGGCATTTGCTGATTGCGGTATTTTTCAAACTTACTAGCATTGAAGAGTGTATCTGGTGTTAAGTATTTAGACATCTTTGTGTTGTCCTTCCATTCGTTTGTCTTAACATCAATCACATATTTGAAGTCTTCAATTGTGTAGTTCTCACTTAATCTTCCATTGATCAGCCTTTGAGTTGACTTGCTAGTTGGTTTAAAATGTGAACCAGTTTTCTCATTCAGATATTTGATAATTTCTCCATAGACATCTGATTGGGGCTTCTGCCCCTTATCTATATCTATATCTATATCTATATCTATATCTATATCTATATCTCCGTTGCCTTTTGTTGCAGTGGTGTTGCATTGCAACGCTTTTTGCGTTTCCCGATGCTTACGAGATCTACGGGTGCTTGCTGTTTCACTGCCTACCATCTCAGGAACTTGTTCAAGATTGAACTGGTAATTGTCTGATGTTGTCAACAATTTCTTCTTAGTTAAGAACATCAATGTCAATCTAATTGCTTCCGGATCCTCATCAATGATGAGTGATAATTCTTCAGCTAGATCTTCAGCTAATCCTTCAAAATACAGCTTCCCTTGTTCAGCTAGACTTGCAAGCATCATCTTCAAGTAGATGATTGTGATCTCTTCTCCACCGGGAAGCTTTCTCATCAACTTCATTTCTTTGGAATTGAAGAAGTCATCTTTTAATTGTAACCAGTAATATCTACGGTTCTCAGTTACCATCCATTAGGCCTCCTTGTTTGCAAATTTTGCATATTCTTTGAGAAAGTATAGCTGGACAGTCCCAAGGGTTCCATGCCTGTTCTTCTCAAGGATGAGTTCTGTCACATTGTCTGGTTCTTCTTGTTCATCACGCTTGTAGTAAGCTTCTCTGTAAAGAAAAGCTACTATATCAGCATCCTGCTCAATTGATCCAGATTCCCTCAAGTCTGACAGTATAGGTCTCTTGTCATTCCGTTGATCAACTCCACGAGATAACTGACTGAGAGCGATGACAGGGACTTTCAATTCTTTGGCTATGATCTTCAATTGTCTTGAAATTTCAGAGACTTCCTGTTGTCTGTTTTCTCTTCCTCTTCCTTCGATCAGTTGAAGATAGTCGATCACAATCAATCCTAAACCGCCATTCTCTTGAGCTAGTCTTTTGGCCTTTGATCTAATTTCTGAAATTCTGATTCCTGCTGTATCATCAATGAAGATCTTCCCTTTTGCTAGTCGTTCCTGTGCTGAAATCATTCTGCGCCATTCGCTCTCAGAGAGATTCCCTGTTCTGACATGATACGATGGAATAAAGCCTTCTGCTGACAGCATACGCTCCACCAAACTTTCTGCTCCCATCTCAAGTGAGAAGATTGCTACTGCTTTATCTGAACTTTTGGCCACGTTCTGAGCGATGTTCAGGGCGAATGCTGTCTTCCCCATTGCAGGCCTTGCAGCAATAATGATCAAGTTATCTTCATGAAGACCTGTTGTGATTTGGTCAAAATCAGTGAAGCCTGTTGAAGTTCCGGTCACATCACCAACTTTCTGAGAGCGTTCATCTAGAATAGACTGTGTTGAATCAATCACATCAATGATGGGCCTGAATCCTTTTTTCGCCTCGTTTGAAATTGTTGATAAATTCTGCTCAGTTTGAGAAAGGATCTCATTCAAGTCTTTCTGGCCATCATAAACGCTTGAAATGCTATGGCTCAGATCTTCAATGACCTTTCTGGCCCTTGATTTTTCAGCAACTACTTTTGAATAGTGTTCGATATGGGCGCTTGTGGGGACTGAGTTGATCAGACTTGCCAGAAATGGCATCCCCCCAATTTGTTCAAATTGCCCAATAGAGTCAAGGGCAGATTTTACAGATACAGGATCAATTGGGTCCCCTTTGTCTGATAACTCTTGCATGATGTTGAAGAGCATCCCATGAGATAGCTTGAAGAAACTATCTTTAGTTAGATATTCAGAAGCAATGTGAATCTTATCAGGATCAAGAAAAATGGAACCTAACACAGCTTGTTCAGCTAATAGATCATGAGGCAGTACATTCATATTTTCTGCCATTTAATAGCTCCTATCTGCGATAACCGAAGCGCATTGCTTCTCGTGCCTCTTGGATCCGTTGTTGTTCTTCAATCATTTTTTTGAGTTCACGTTTTGATTCTTTGCATCGCTCACTAATTGCGCTGATGATAATCATTTGAAGCAAGATCACCATGATGAGTAAAGCAATAATAATTTCTAGTAACATTTTTAATTCCTCCAGTATTCGTTCAAGTTGACAGCCATGATTGCTGCCAGGTTCTTTTGTTCTGTCAAGATTTGGCGCTTATATGGTGCCAATCCCTCATTCCGTTCTTCATCATTTTTAGGAAGGTAATACCCATTGGGTTTTTCTCTTCTTTGCAACTATGGGATGCCCAAAATTTACACGCAAGCTTTCAATGATATTTTCTATCGTTCTCTTGCCACAGTGGAATTTTTTTCTGAGCTGAACTGCTGTAACTGGCATTTCGTTTGTTGCGTATTTTTTGATGTAGTTAAGGATATTTGCTTCTGTGGCTGTCATATCTCTAGATATTGCCATGTGCGTCCTCCTTGTGTTATAATTGTTTTAGTAATTTTGTTAAGCGCCTGATTTCTTTCGGGTGCTTTTTATTTTTGCATTGACCGACAAAACCGCTGAACATCTTCCAGATTGTAAAGGTATTTCCCACCTTTCCCGGATTGTTGGAATTGAAATTTCCCTTGGTCTCTCCATTCTTCAAGTTTTGTTCTTCCCCAACCAGTGGACGCTTGAAGTTCTTTAATGGAGACCCATGTGATCTGTCTTGATGTTCTTTTTTTAGCTTCATCTAATGCTTTGATATTTAATTGAACCAGCTCTTCAAATAGTTTATCTTTGAACTCTGGGCCAAATAGTTCCAACACCATCTATCTTTCCTCAAATTTTTCCCATGATTCAGAAATTCGCAATTTCTTATTTATTCGCAATTTCAAATCATCACTGCCTTTTCCATTCTTGAACATCTGTGTGATCATTGCTGGGCTAACCCCGACCACAGTTGCAAGATCAGAACGAGTCCATCCACGCTTGTGGAGTTCTTCTTCTACAAGTTCATTCCATTTTTTGTGTTGTTGGCTCATGCTGCCTAACTCCTTTCTGTTTTTTGTAACAGTTAAAGAATTAGTTAATTATTTTGTGCATTTACTTGACTTGTTTTAGTGTATCTGCTAAAATGAAGGCATAGTAAAAAGACATATTTAAAAACATTTTCTTTCTAAACGATACCGCTCGCCAAAGCTATCTTTTTTAGAAGTGTTTTATATGTTGTTTAACTAACTCTTTAACTTTACAAAAACTATTTTAGCGTATACGCAAGAATTTGTCAAGCATTTTTTTGCGTATTTACTAAATATTTTTTGTCAATTCATTAGAAAGGTTGATAATTCAATGTTTTCGACATTTGAAATTATTAAAGAATTGGCTAAAAAGCGGGGAATTTCTCTAAATCAATTAGAAGAAAAACTAGGGATTGGAAAAAATTCTTTGTATGGCTTGAAAAGAAATCAGCCATCTGCTGAAAGATTGCAACAAATTGCAGATTATTTTGATGTGTCCATCGACTACTTACTAGGGCGCACGGAAAATCCAAATATTGCAAAAGATGGTGATGCTTCTGCACCATTGGACCTCAGAGATATTGCTGCACAATCAATGTTATTTGATGGGAAACCATTGACAGAAGATGACATAGATTTCATTACAGCAGTTCTGGAGGCACACTTGAAAAATAAATAGAGGTGCATTTTATGACTGTGAAAGAACTTTGTGCTAATGAGGGAGTGAACTTGTGCTATTTTGATGGCAGTGAGTGGCACAGCCCCGGATTTTTCAATCCTGTTTTGAACATTTTGGCATTAGATATAAATTTGTCTAACGATGAACAAAAACAAGTTGCTCTTCATGAACTTGGTCACAAAGAACACACTCCTTTTCAATACGAATTGAACAGGGAGCTTTGCGAATTACAAGCAGATAGAAGCATGATTCATCACTTGCTTGAAGAAGAATTGAAGTCAATGGATGATGTAAGAGATTTCAACTATCTGCATTTTATGGAAAAATACAGTCTAAAGACCATCGCTAGTGAAACGATGGTCAAAGACGAATATAATTCACTAATTAGTTGAAAAAGGAGAAAAATAATGGCTATTTTTGGGAAAAATAATGATGAAAAAGAAGTTGCTCAAAAACAGAAATACTACAATGATGCTTATCCTTATTTTGAAAAAAATAATATGCTGAACATTTTAGAAAAATACCCAGATCAGGCTTCCTACATTGGGAATGTCATGGACAGTAAAGCTATAGCAATTATGAATGCAAGTGGTCCGGGCGCATTGGAAAAGGTGCAAATACAACAGAATCAAATTTTGATCAAACAAAATGAGGAAATAATTGAACTTTTAAAAAGGTTAAAATAAAAAACTCTCCACAAAAAAGGAGAATGAAATGCAAATCAAAACATATAAGAAGAAAAATGGTGAGACTGCTTACGGATTTAGGATCTATGTAGGCAAGGAAAATGGAAAAGATAAGTATGTAAAGCGTCAAGGCTTCACATCCAAAGCAAAGGCACGGTCAGCACTCTTACAACTTCAGGACGATTTAGAGAACGGGGAGCAAGCAAAAAAAGAAATCACAGTTAAGGAAATTGCAAAGAAGTGGCTCAAAGAGTATGCTGATACTGTTCAGGATAGCACTTACATCAAGACTGAAAGAAATATCAAAAATCACATCTATCCTGTCTTTGGCAGTCAGAAAATAGCTTCCATCACCCCTCTTCAATTACAGGAACAGGTCAATGAATGGTCTAGAAAATTAGTGTATGGGCGCAAGTTGAAAGGTCTGATGAATAACATTTTTAAGTATGCCATCCGTTATGGCTATATTTCAGCCAATCCTGTTGATAGCGTGACCACACTTGTCAAAAAAGAGAGTGATTCTTCTAGTGATTTTTATGATAAAGATGAGCTAAAATCATTCATGAAATTAGTGGATGATACGGATGATCTGAAAAAGAAAGTCATGTTCCGTCTTTTTGCGTTCACAGGGGCCAGAAAAGGGGAGATTTTAGCTCTCAAATGGACTGACTGGATAGATAACACCTTGAACATAAATAAGGCCATTACAAGAGGATTTGAGGGCGAATCTGTGGGGGCTACTAAAAACAAGAGTAGTGTCCGACTGATTAGCCTTGATCAAAGGACAATTGATCTGCTATCAGAGTACAGAAAAATGAATCCTACTACCACTTTCATTTTTGAAAGTCCTGAAGGAAAGCCAATTCCAAGTTCACTACCAAGAAAATGGCTTTTGCAGATTGTCAAAGGGACTGAGGTCAGACCTATCAAGATTCACGGTTTTAGGCATACGCATGCCAGCCTATGCTTTGAAGCCGGAATGACATTGAAGCAGGTCCAGCATCGACTAGGACACAGTGATCTCAAGACAACCATGAATGTCTACACACATATCACCAAGCAAGCCAAGGATGATATTGGTGAGAAATTTGCTAATTATATAGATTTTTAAACCCATCAGCTATCAGGACAGACTCTTTTCAAAAAAGGGTCTGTTTTTGGGTCTGTTCATTTCAAAAAGGTATGGGAAAGAATAGAAAGTATAAAAATAAAAAACATTGAATTATCAATGTTTTGGGAAGTTTTAAGAAGTTTTAGAAAGTATATATGGAGCCGGTGGGAGTCGAACCCACGTCCAAACACCTGCCAGCATATTTGTCTACAACCATAGGTTATGTCTTCTTTTAACAGCTACATGACACATAACTCAAGCCCTGTACCTGCGAGTCTATCAATCTCTTATCTAACTCCTAGACCAAGCTAGATCGTATCTCGCTAAAATTAAGACCTGTCATCAAACACGAGCAATTCGAATCGGGTCACGCCTGCTGGTGTTTAGGCAGCTAGAGCGTAAGAATTATTATTTTTTGCAGTTATATTTAACTGGCGTTTTACATCCGCTAGATGAGTTGCAAAATATGCCTCATAATGCCTGTCGAATCCGTAACGACCCCAAAACGAATACAATTAGTATATCAAAATGTAGCCAAAAATGCAAAAGAAAAAAATTGAACAAGAAGGCTTCCACCGGGAAGCTCCTTGTTCAATTTGCTGTTATTATTGAAGATTCAACTTGTACTTGCTGATATAGTGAATGGTGAAGTACATAGAAACAATCTTAATGACTTCATAAATGAGACCTGGAATGAAGTTTGCTCCAAATTCATCAATATTTCCATAAACCAATGCATACACGACAGCATATGAATCTTTAAATGGATTGACTGCTGTACCAATGATACTTAAAACAAGGCACAAGAGAAAACCAAACAAAATAGCCTTAAATCCACGACGATTTTGGAACAGTTGACCAAGTGCGATCGATACATAAAATAATAAGATTCCGGAAGCTGTGGTAAAAATCCACCAGATGATCATCCAATAAGCAATAGAATGACTAAAAGCCTTAGAAATAATACTAAATACAGGAGAGAGATCTTGTCCAATGACAGCGCCCATCACAATAATTGTGATAAAACCACTCAAAAATAGAAGGAATAGGCAGTAAAGACTCGCTACTAAAGCTCCCACAAATTTAGACAAAATGATCGCATGTGGGCTAGCTGGAAGGGTCCAAGTCAAGTAACCTTCACGTCCGTATAAGTTGGAATAGAAACGACGGATAATAATATAATAGTTGCTCAGATAAAGACCGATGACTCCTCCAAAAATGAGAATCCCAAGAGTCCCCGTAATCATTTGCATACTATTGGTTTCCATATTCACAAAACCGTTTGTAGCACTTCCACCGATAACACCTGTAATCACTGACAAACCTAGTGCGATCAAAGTAATCAAAAGATACCATTTACTTGTTGACTTAAATTCGTATTTTAATAATTTACCAAACATGAGGTCCTCCTAATAAACACGGAATTGATCACGGAAGATTTCATCGATAGATTTTCCGTGTTGATTGCGCAAAACAGTCGTATTTTCATGCAAGAGAATTCTTCCTTGGTTGATGAAAATAGCTTCATCCAAAACTTGCTCAATATCCGCAATCAGGTGAGTAGAAATCAAGACAGAAGAGTTTGGACGTCTGTTTTGAATGATGGTCCGCAAAATATAATCACGTGCTGCTGGATCAACCCCACCGATTGGCTCATCAAGAACATACAAGTCAGCTTCACGACTCATCACCAAAATCAATTGCACTTTTTCCTTATTCCCTTTTGAAAGGCTGTTCAATTTTTGATTTGGCTGCAAATGCAAATCGTTGAGCAATTGGTAAGCGCGTTGGACATTAAAATCTGAATAAAAATCTTGGAAATAGCGAATTGCATCGATAATTTTCATATTTTCATTCAGATAGGTTGTATCTGGCAAATAGGAAACCACTTTTTTAGAAGCTGGGGATGGTAATTGCCCATGAATATAGATATTCCCAAGGCTTGGTTGCAACAAACCATTAATCAATTTAATGATGGTTGTTTTCCCACTACCATTGGGACCCAAAAGGCCAATAATGCGGCCAGGTTGGATGTTCAAACTAACATCCATGAGAGCAACTTCATGCCCATAATTCTTTGTCACATGGTCCAAGTAGACCAAAGGATACTGATTCATGTAAATCTCCTTTATTTTCTATTTATGCTATTATACCTTGTCCCCTTGATGATTGCAACTTTATCTGAAAATTTGCTAAGAATTTGTAAATGGTTGTTCAAAAAAATAGGGATAGACAAATCGGAGGTTAGGAAAGCCCTAACCTCCGATTTATTTTGATGCATAGAATGTTTAACTAATTCCAAGTGCGATCCGTGCATAACGGCTCATCTTTTCAACCGTCCAAGCAGGGTACCAGACTAACTTCACATCCACTGATGTCACTTCTTCTACTTCTGCTAAAACATCATGAATCTGATCTGTCAGAAGATCTGCTAATGGACATCCCATGGTCGTTAGGGTCATATCAATGATGGTTGCTCCAGTTTCACCGTCAAAATGGATCTCGTAGACAAGACCTAAATTGACAATGTCAATCCCAAGCTCAGGATCGATTACCTCTTCCAAAGCATTTAAGATTTTATTTTTAATTGCTTCAATTTGCTCAGTTGTATATGCCATATGACTTCCTTTTTTGCTATTTTACTCTCGATAGAATTTCTTGGCTCGGGTTAAAAATGACCACTGGACCTTCCTCGCTTCCGAATTTTTCGGCTCGGGTTAAAAAGATCCGCAGGATCTTTTTAATCCTCTATAAAGTCACGCAATGGTTTGCTTCTGCTTGGGTGGCGGAGTTTGCGGAGGGCTTTGGCTTCGATCTGACGGATCCGTTCACGGGTCACGTTGAAGACTTTGCCCACATCTTCCAAGGTCCGCATTTTCCCATCATCGAGACCAAAACGAAGACGCAAAACATTTTCTTCTCGATCAGTCAAAGTATCGAGGACTTCATCCAATTGTTCGCGTAGTACCACACGAGTGGTGTAGTCTACAGGATTTTCAATCACTTCGTCTTCGATAAAATCTCCCAAATGGCTATCATCTTCTTCCCCAATTGGCGTTTCCAAAGAAACAGGCTCTTGGGCAATCTTCAAGATTTCACGCACCTTGTCTGGCGTCATATCCATGCGTTCAGCGATTTGTTCAGGCGTTGGGTCTTGTCCCAATTCTTGCAAGAGATTGCGTTGTTCACGCACCAACTTGTTAATGGTTTCCACCATGTGGACAGGAATCCGAATGGTACGCGCTTGGTCTGCAATAGCACGGGTGATGGCCTGACGGATCCACCAAGTAGCATAGGTAGAAAACTTGAATCCTTTGGTATAGTCAAACTTATCAACCGCCTTCATCAAGCCCATGTTTCCTTCTTGGATCAAATCCAAAAATTGCATTCCACGACCAACGTAACGTTTCGCAATAGATACAACCAAACGAAGGTTGGCCTCTGCTAGACGTTGTTTGGCTTCCAAATCACCTTGTTCCACTAAGATAGCCAATTCTTGTTCTTCTTCATTGGTCAAAAGAGGAACAACCCCAATTTCTTTCAAGTACATCCGTACTGGGTCATTGACCTTAGCAGAGTTGCTTCCAAGCAATTCCTCATCTGACAACTCTGGATCTTCCTCATTGTTCAACACACGCGCACTTGGGTTGCCGTCTTTATCAGTGATTGAAATCCCTGCATCTTGAATGCGTTGCAAAAGATCTTCAATCCCCTCTGCATCTAGTGTGAATGGAATAACCAACTGGTCATTAATTTCATCATCTGTTGCAGTTCCGCTTTTCTTGTGGCTGCGAATAAATTCTGCAATTTGAACGTCCAATGTTGTAATATCTTTTTGTTCTTTAGCCATTCCTACTCCATTCTTCTTTTTTGAGCGATCAAGCGCTCGAGTTCCAATAAAGCTTTTTCCGTATCCCCTATAGAGGAAGCTTCCTTCACTTTATTTCCAATTTGTTGACTTTCTTTGCGAAGAAGCTCACGATTACGTGTATCTTCTACTTCTTCTAACTCACCATCTGCTATCTCTTCTGGTAAATCTTCTTCTAACATCCGGTACCAGGCGTGCTGGACCCCTTCAGGTTGCTCGGATAAATCCTGAGAGGTGACTTCTCCATTTTGACAGAGCAATTGATACAAGATCTGTAATTCCGGTGTGTCGAAGGCAAAATCAGGTCGTAACCGGTAATCATTGAGGACCATTGGAAAATCTTTCATCCTACTTAACAAATGATTTTCCGCCTTGATCAAGCGCGTTATCCCACGATTCGGCAAGAGATTGATGGAAACATTCGACGTTTTTGCTCGCCCACCTTGTTGCGCTTCTTGTCGTTGGTGCAGGCGGCTATTATTGACAATCTGCTCAATCTGCAAGTAATCGAAGTCCGGCAATATATCCGCCAACTTATAAATATAGGTATTTTGCGCTGTAATGGATCGTGTCTGTGCGATAATGGGGGCCAATTTCTCAACAAATTCGATTTGCGCTTGCAAATTTTCAATGTATTGAGGCTTCCAGTACTGCATCAAGAACTCGACTTTACTGATCCGAGAATTCTTCAAGAGTCCTGCTAGATCTTCTGGTGTGGTCTTTTTAAGATACTCATCGGGATCCATCTGATCAGGGATACGGACGATCTCTAACTCTAAATCCTGCAAGACATCCAAGGCCTTAGCTGTCGCTTCAAGTCCTGCCTTATCCCCATCATAGGTCAGGATGACTTTTTTGGTAAAATGAGACAGGTGCTGGACATGCTCTGGTGTCAAGGCTGTCCCCATAGAGGCGACCGCATTTCCAATCCCAGCTCGATATGCCGCAATGACATCCATAAAGCCTTCCATGATATACATTTCATGTTGCTTTTTGGCGCTCGTCTTGGCTTGATCCAAATGATAGAGTTCATAACTTTTATTAAACAATCGCGTACTGCGACTATTCTTGTACTTGGCTTGATGACTGCCATCCTCCGTCATTTTCCACAATCTACCAGAAAAAGCAATAACACGTCCACTATCATCCGTCAAGGGAAACATAATCCGATCCTGAAAGGCATCGAAAACTGTCCCAGTATCTGAGATCGTAAACAAACCCGAATCGGTAATGACCTTCTCGGAGAATTTCTCAGAGAGATTACGATAGAGGTAATTTCCTTCTGCTGGTGCTAAGCCCAATTGAAAATGTCGGATCACTTCATCGGTCAATCCACGTTCATGCAGATAGTTCCGTGCTTTTTCCCCCATCTTTGTCGTCATCAGAATCGCCTGATAGAACTTACTAGCTTCCTGATGAATCTCATAAAGTTCTTGGTTCGGATTGGTAGACGTGGATTGAGCCGGCCTTGCTTGGTACTGAAGCGTAATACCAGCCTTGTCAGCTACGATCTGGACCGCATCCATAAAAGCAACACCACGGTATTCTTCAATAAATTTGAAGACATCCCCTGATCGACCACATCCGAAGCAATGGTAAAACTGCTTGTCTTCAACGACATTAAAGGAAGGAGTCTTTTCACCATGAAAAGGACAAAGGCCTAAAAAGTTACGGCCAGCCTTGGTCAAAGAAACAACTTCTCCAATGACTTCAACAATGTTTACACTGTTTTTAATTTCTGCAATCAGCTCTTTATCAACCATAAACAGTGCCTCCATTTTACCATAGATTATCACTTTATATTTTATACTAAAAGTTAGTAAAAGTAAATTTTTTCCTACTGATTTCACACATAAAAGAAAAGATTTTCAACCTTTATCACTAATTTAAAAAGATTTAGGCATATTTCTTGTCAGCCAGTTTATTTTCCGTTATACTATCATAGTAAAAAATTATTATGAAAGGACATATATAGGATATGTTAAAAGAATTGAAAGCTTTCCTCCTTCGTGGAAACGTTGTTGACCTTGCTGTTGCAGTAATCATCGGGGCTGCATTTGGAGCTATCGTTACATCATTTGTAAACGACGTCATCACTCCACTTATTTTGAACCCAGCTTTGAAAGCTGCTGGTGTTGAAAAGATTGCTGAATTGACTTGGAACGGTGTCGCATACGGTAGCTTCTTGAGCGCTGTAATCAACTTCCTTGTTATCGGTACTGTTCTTTTCTTCGTAGTGAAAGCTGCTGAGAAAGCTCAAAACCTTGGTAAAAAAGAAGAAGCTGCTGAAGAAGCTGCTGCTGCTCCTACTCAAGAAGAGTTGCTTGCTGAAATCCGCGACTTGCTTGCAAACAAATAATCAGATAAAAAGATCCGATCTTCTAGTCAGAAGGTCGGTTTTTT
The DNA here is from genome assembly GCF_041432055.1 of Streptococcus sp. 27098_8_186. Taxonomy (NCBI): domain Bacteria; kingdom Bacillati; phylum Bacillota; class Bacilli; order Lactobacillales; family Streptococcaceae; genus Streptococcus; species Streptococcus sp. 27098_8_186. Next base: position 233,857 of record NZ_JAPVYV010000002.1, on the reverse strand, counting down.
TGTCTTTGATGGATGAGAAAAAACAAAAAACAGACCGAAGTCTGTTTCTGTATTCAATTAGAATTTTTTACGTTTACGAGCTGCTTCTGATTTACGTTTACGTTTTACAGAAGGTTTTTCATAGAATTCACGTTTGCGTGTTTCTTGAAGAGTACCAGCTTTAGTAACCGCACGTTTGAAACGACGAAGAGCATCGTCAAGAGATTCATTCTTACGTACTACTGTTTTTGACATGTTTTTCACTCCCTTCAAGCCTAAAATCTTAATCATTTTATCACACTTTAAAGGCGCTGTCAAGATCTTTTAACAGTTTTCTATTCTTTCCCTCCACTGTTCTTTTTCAATGATCACTTTTTCAATTCACTTTTTTTATGATACAATGGAAACAAAGAAAACCATGAAGGAGATACCATGTCAGAAATTTATGATATTACCATTGTTGGGGGCGGACCAGTTGGTCTGTTTGCTGCTTTTTATGGCAATATGCGCCAAGTTAAAGTTAAACTGATTGATTCCTTACCTCAACTTGGAGGGCAACCAGCCATTCTCTATCCAGAAAAAAGTATCCTCGATGTACCCGGATTTACCAATTTGACTGGTGAAGAATTGAGCAACCGCTTGATCGAGCAAGTTAAACGGTTTGATACACCGATCTTTCTTAATGAAACTGTAGAGGATATTCGAAAAGAAGGAGACCTCTTCACCATCACTACTTCTCGCCAAGTGCATCAGTCTAAAGCAGTCATTATTGCCATGGGCGGTGGTGCCTTTAAGCCACGCGCCCTTGACATTGAGGGAGCTGAAGACTTTGATAACGTCCACTATCATGTTTCGAACATCCAACAATATGAAGGACAGCAGGTGACCGTCCTTGGTGGTGGAGACTCTGCTGTAGACTGGGCTCTTGCTTTTGACAAGATTGCTCCAACTACGATCATTCATCGTCGGGACAACTTCCGTGCTTTAGAACATAGTGTAGAAGAACTCAAACAATCTTCTGTTAGCATCAAAACACCATTTATTCCTAGTCGTTTGATTGGCGAAAATGGTCATGCCACTCACCTTGAAATCACAAAAGTCAAATCCGATGAAACAGAACTCATTCCGATTGATCACTTATTTGTCAACTATGGCTTTAAATCTTCTATTGGAAACCTGAAAGAATGGGGTGTAGAATTGCAACGCCATAAAATCAAGGTGAATCAGAAACAAGAAACTAGCCTTCCTGGAATTTATGCTTGTGGAGACTGCTGCTTCTATGAAGGAAAGATCGATCTCATCGCTACAGGTCTGGGGGAAGCCCCGACGGCTGTAAACAATGCCATCAACTACATCTATCCAGATAAGAAAGTCCAACCAACGCACTCAACTAGTTTATAATAAAATAAGTTAATTGATTCTGCAAAGAAGTAAAAATGAGTCCCTATTTTTAGAACAAGTCAAGAAAATAAAAAAACTTTCCGCTGTGAGAAAAGTGCCTGAAACAATACGTTTCAGACACTCGGGTGTTTTAAGACATTAGGCTCAAAACTAAGTCATGGAACTTCTATGAAGTTCGCTGACGTCCGTACTCACCTAAGGAAAGTTTTTAAAAAGATTTTATCCTCATTATGAAAGGCCTTTGGCCTTTTTTATTTGTCTAAATCGTCTGCTATCTTATTGATCTTACGCAAGCGGTGATTGACACCGCTTTTTGAAATAGGTTGTTGCAAACTATCTGCGATCTGCTGGATGGAATAATCTGGATGATTCATCCGGATATAGGCAACTTCTTGCAGGTCGCTTGGTAAACTCCCTAGACCGACCGTATCCACAATTTTGCTGATATTATTTATGGTTTTCATACTGGCTGTGACTGTGCGCTGGATATTGGCCATTTCGGCATTATTGGCCCGATTGAGGTCATTGCGCGTCTCTCTCATGACCTTGATGGACTCAAATTCCTGCATGGCTTGCATGGCCTCTACCACAATTAGAAAATCAATAATATCTTCCGCTCTTTGCAAATAGGTTACGACACCCTTTTTACGCTCGATGGTTTTTGCATCTAGTAAAAATCCTTGCATAAGAAGGGCAATTCCTTCCGCGTGGTCTGTATAAACAGAATGAATTTCCAGCTGGTACTTCCCTTTTTCAGGATCTTTAATCGAACCGCTCGACAGAAAAGCACCCCGAAGATAAGCACGACTAGCTGCTTCATCTTCTAAAACACTGGCATCAATGCCTGTCTCAATCCCAAAGAAGGCATCTGCCAAATGCAAGTCAGCTAGAATCTCTTCCACCTTCTCATCCAAGAATACTGTGTAGACACGATTTTTTTTTAAGTTAGTTTTTTGGTGGTGGCGAATATCTGATTTTGCCTCATAGAAATGATGCAACAATTCATAGATATGACGAGCGATCTTGGCATTTTCTGTCGTTACCGAAAGCGTCAAGCCCCCCATTGAAATCCCAAGACTTCCAGACATCTTGATAATGGCAGCCAATTCACTTTTTTCAAATCGCTTGAGAGACAATAATTCTTCTTTGACACGAACCGTAAAACTCATTTTCTCACCTGCACAATCCGCATCAGCTCTTCGACTACTTTTTCACCATCATGAAAGGCTCCTCCATTGACCAGCTTCAAGAAATCCGAAGAAATCACTTGGGGAACTTGCGAGTGGAGGCCCTTAAAATCGTGCTCTACCTGCACCAAGTATTCATCAAATTTATTGCTGTTCATATAAGCTGCAGGAACCTGATTAATATTGACAAGGACAGTATCGATGAACTTTTCTCCCAAGTGTTTATGGAGCACAGAAACGTGGTCACTATCTGTAAAATGCTCGGTTTCTCCTCTTTGGGTCATAATGTTGCAAACATAGGATATCTGAGCTTTGGTTTCAAGGATGGCTGATCCAATCTCGTCAATCATCAAATTAGGAAGAATCGAGGTAAAGAGAGAGCCAGGACCCAAGACGACCATATCACTTTCAAGAATAGCTTCCACCACTTTTTTACTAGCCTTTGGACGCTCTTTATCAAAGGTATTGGTCACATAGACATGATCAATCATGCCGGTGTAGTTGGCAATGTGGCTTTCTCCTACCACTTCTTTTCCATCTTGAAAGACGGCATGAAGAGTCAAGGGACTATCACTGGAAGGATAGATCTTGCCGGTCGTATGAAAGAACTTGGTTAACAACTGCATGGCATTATAGGTCGAGCCTTGCATCTCTGAAATTCCTGCAATGATCAAGTTTCCCAAAGGGTGTCCGGCCAAAGGGCCATCATCGTCTGCAAAGCGGTATTGAAAGACCTTCTCATAAAAACGAGGCATATCTGACATGGCAACCAGCACATTTCGAAGATCCCCAGGTGGTGTCAATTTTTGGATGTTCTTCCGCAATTCACCTGAACTCCCGCCATCATCGGCAACGGTTACAATAGCAGTGATATCGACTGGTTTCTTTCTCAGACTATCGAGAATAACAGAAATCCCTGTTCCTCCTCCAATAACAGTTACTTTAGGTTTTCTCATGAGCGATTCACCGTTTCTTTCCGTCTGTCCTTGTCTCTATGACTGCAATTGACCTGCCAATGACTTTCTAAATCATGAGCCAAGCGCTCTGCAAAGGCTACCGAACGGTGTTGTCCACCGGTACAGCCCATTGCGATGGTGAGAACGGATTTACCCTCGCGTTTATAAGACGGTAAAATAGGAACAATCAAGTCATGGAGATGACGGTAAAAGTCTTCTGATTCAGGGTGGTCCATAACATAATCATAGACAGCTGGATCTTGACCAGTTAAATTCCTCAACTCCAATTTATAGTAAGGATTTGGAAGAAAACGCACGTCAAACACGAGGTCAGCGTCGATCGGAAGGCCATATTTAAAGCCAAATGACATGACCTCAACCCGAAAATCTGGCTGATTGTCTTGACTGGCAAATTGTTCTGCTATGGTTTTTCTTAAATTACGAGGCGTCAATTCAGTGGTATCCACTACATTTTGACTAATATTTTTTAATGGAGACAGGAGTTCTCTCTCTAAGGTAATCCCATCTAAAACACGACCATCTGCTGCTAGTGGGTGGCTACGACGAGTTTCTTTGTATCGTGCTACCAACTCACTGTCAGTAGCATCTAAGAACAAGACCTTAAAATCTAGATCTTCTTGGTTATCCAATTCATCCAAGACGGTACGGATTTCATTGAAAAATGAACGGCTCCTCATATCTACTACGATCGCCAATTTACTGTTATCTGGGCTGTGGCGCATGAGCTCAATAAATTTCAGCAAGAGCGCCGGTGGCATATTGTCGATGGTAAAGTAACCCAAATCCTCAAACGATTGGATGGCGACGGTCTTACCAGCACCGCTCATCCCTGTTACCATGACCAGTTGAATCTTACTTTCTGTCATTTTTTCCTCCCATAAATAAAACAGAGTGGCCTACAGTTTCCTGCTCTCCACTCTGTCTTTTTGTCTTTGAATGGTTATTAGGCCTTGATTTCCGCAATAACTTCAATTTCTACCTTCACATCACGTGGCAGGCGTGCTACTTCAACAGCAGAACGAGCTGGAAACTCTGTAGTAAAGACTGTTTTATAGACCTCATTAAAAGGTACAAAGTCATTCATATCACTTAAGAAACAAGTGGTTTTCACCACATGGTCAAAGTCTGTCCCAGCCTCTTCCAAAATAGCCCCAATATTCTTTAAGACTTGCTCTGTTTGTTCTTGGATGGTTTCGCCAATGATTTCGCCTGTTTCAGGTGACAAGGGAACTTGTCCACTTGCAAAGAGAAGATTGCCTACGATTTTCCCTTGAACATAAGGTCCGATTGCTGCGGGTGCTTTATCTGTATGAATTGTTTTTGCCATAGTGTTCTCCAAGTCTATTTACTTCTGCTGGTTTTCTTTTGCTAATTTTTCCCTTTGTAAGCGCAATTTGCGCTTAGGATTTAGAGTATTAAAGAGTTCTTCTAGTTTTTCAGCATTCCAAACATCGGCTGCTGAAACAAAATTTCCATTTTCATCTCGAAAAGATATTGGTTTATCTCCCACTGAAAAAGCCTCACTTCTTATTTGGAATCCTTGATCCACAAGGATCACACTTAATCTACAAATTCAAATTCAAATTTACCGATCCGAACGATATCGCCATCTTTTGCCCCACGCGCACGGAGAGCTTCATCAACCCCCATGCCACGCAATTGACGAGCAAATTTCATGACCGCTTCATCACGATCGAAATTCGTCATATTAAAGAGTTTTTCAAGTTTTTCACCAGACAAGACCCAAGCGGCATCGTCATCCCGACTAATGTCAAAGGCTGGCTGGTCTTCATCAAAGCCGTAGTATACTTCTTCTTGTGCCATTTCATCTTCTGAATACAAGAGGAATTCTGGCGTTTTGTCTAACAATTCTGCTGTTGCTTCTAACAAATTGTCCAAACCTTGATGCGCCAAACTAGAGATTGGGAAGATCTGTGGCAATTCATCAAACTCATCGTAATTGGCTGCCAATTTCTTCTTGAATTCTTTCAAGTTTTCTTGGCTCTCTGGCATATCCATCTTATTTGCCACGATAATTTGAGGACGTTCCATCAAACGAAGATTATAGGTTTCAAGCTCTTTATTAATTTGAACATAATCTTCATAAGGGTCCCGTCCTTCACTGGCTGACATATCAATAACATGCAAGATAACCCGGGTGCGCTCGATGTGGCGAAGGAACTGGGTTCCTAGTCCAACACCTTGGCTAGCTCCTTCGATCAATCCAGGAAGGTCTGCGACTGCAAAGGATTCACCTGATGGCGTCCGAACCATGCCCAAATTTGGAACGATGGTTGTGAAATGATAAGCTCCAATCTTTGGTTTAGCTGAAGTGATGACACTAAGAAGGGTTGATTTCCCAACAGAAGGGAAGCCAACCAAACCAACGTCTGCCAAGACCTTGAGTTCTAATTCGAGTTCGCGTTCCTGACCAGGTTCCCCATTCTCAGAAATCTCTGGAGCTGGATTCTTTGGAGTAGCAAAACGAATGTTTCCACGTCCGCCACGGCCACCGTGTGCGACAATGTACTCTTGTCCATTTTCAACTAGATCAGTGATGACCTTGCCAGTCTCAGCATCTCGGACGGTCGTTCCTTGAGGAACTCGTACATAGAGATCTTCTGCCCCACGTCCGTGCATCCCTTTGGTCATTCCTTTTTCCCCATTTTGGGCTTTGAAATGCCGGTTATAACGGAAGTCCATTAGAGTACGCAAGCCTTCGTCTACTAGGAAGATGACATTGCCACCACGTCCTCCATCACCCCCCCAAGGTCCGCCATTGGGGACATATTTTTCACGACGAAAGGCCACCATGCCATCGCCGCCATTTCCAGCCTTGACCTTTATCTTGGCTGTATCTAAAAACATACTCATAAATAGATGATTTCCTTTATTCCTGCTTGCATCTTAATAAGAAAGAGCACCAATTGCAGTTGCAAAGATTGCACCAACGGTGACAATCAACATAATCACAATGACGACCATCGTAATCATTTCAAATGGTGTTTTTTTACGTTTTCCGTTATCTCCAAAAGCCACTTCTAAATACCTCGATTACATTAAATTCATTAGTAGCCCTATTTTACCACGAATGAGAGGATTTTTCAAATCGAGCCTACACAAAAAGACCAGACATGAGTCTGATCTCTTTGTGCCAAGAGGTGTACCTTTCCATGAACAGAAGGTATTAAAGCTCGTACACTGGACTAATAGGTATGGTCCATCTATAAACCCGACTTTTGAACACAAAAAACTCACACCTAGACACATTCATTTTTAGAGTCCAATTTCTGCTTGGACAACTGCAGCAATGGTATCCACATAGTAGTCCACTTCTTCATTGGTTGGTGCTTCTGCCATCACTCGAAGGAGGGGTTCAGTTCCACTTGGACGTACCAAAATACGTCCATTTCCTGCCATTTCCGCTTCCATTTTTTCAATGATTTCACGAATAGCAGGCACTTCCATCGCCTTGTCTTTCATGCTATTTTCAACCCGGATATTGACCAGTTTTTGCGGATAAATGGTCACTTCTGCAGCCAATTCAGATAATTTCTTGCCGGTTTCTTGCATGATTTTTGTCAATTGTACACCTGTTAATTGGCCATCACCAGTTGTGTTGTAATCCATGATGACTACGTGACCAGATTGCTCACCACCAAGGTTGTAACCAGACTTGCGCATTTCTTCGACGACATAGCGGTCTCCAACAGCTGTAATTTCTTTTTGAATTCCCTTCGCATCTAATGCCTTGTGGAATCCGAGATTGGACATGACGGTCGTGACGATCGTATTTTTCTCGAGCAAGCCCTTGCTTGAAAGATACGAACCGATGATGTACATGATCTTATCGCCGTCTACGATCTCTCCATTTTCATCCACTGCAATTAAGCGATCGCTGTCTCCGTCAAAGGCAAGACCAATCGCTGCGCCAACTTCTTTTACTTTCTCTTGCAAATGTTCTGGGTGAGTAGAGCCAACCCCATCATTGATGTTCAAACCATCTGGGTTTTCACCGATGACGGTCAATTGAGCTCCCAAATCTGCAAAGATTTGACGGGCACTTGTTGAGGCTGCACCATTTGCTGTATCTAAGACTACGTGTATGCCCTCGAGTTGGACCCCTGTCGATACAAGGAATTCTTGATACTTACGCAAGCCTTCTGGATATTCCATAACCGTTCCTAAACCTTGCGCACTTGGACGTGGAAGGGTATCTTCAGCAGCATCAAGCAGAGCTTCAATTTCAAGCTCCCGATCATCATCCAATTTGAAACCATCACCACCAAAGAATTTGATGCCATTGTCCAAGGCTGGATTGTGGCTAGCAGAAATCATAACCCCAGCGCTGGCTTTTTCCGTACGAACTAGATAAGCAACACCTGGTGTTGCAATCACACCCAACTTGTAGACGCGAATTCCAACAGATAGGAGCCCTGCAATTAAGGCATGCTCCAGCATTTCACCAGAAATACGCGTATCACGCCCAACAAATACCAAAGGTGTTTCTTCTTCATGTTGGCTCAACACATAGCCACCGAAGCGACCTAATTTAAAGGCCAATTCTGGCGTTAATTCTACATTTGCTTCTCCACGGACACCGTCCGTTCCAAAATATTTACCCATTCTTTATTACCTTTTTTACTTTCTAATTACTTGAACTGGAGGAGGTCGACGACGAACTGCTTGAGCTTGACGTAGACGAACTACTCTTTGTGGTCACTTGAATCCGTGTTTCACTCGGATTCACCAGACCTGGTAGACCATCTCCTTGAGCATCTACCGGATTTAATGAAAGAGTTCCACTATAATTTCCACTGATGATCTCACTGGATGGGAAGACAGCTTCGACATGATCAATGCGACTCAAGGTTTCTTGATCGCTGGTCACTTCTACCTTGGTGGTTTCAAGAGAAATATCCGTTACTGTTATCCCATCCACAATTTGATTGTCCGGGATCGTAGCCCTGACAGCAAATGATTTTTTCGCTTTCTTCCCGATTTTTACTGAAACTTTCTGAGGCTCTACAGTTGCTGTCAAACCGGCCGGAAGATCTTCTACAATCAACGGTACTTCGACGGTACCTTCCTTGGCCTTACGAAGATCCGCTACCACGCGAAATTTTCGCGTTCCCGGTTGCATTTCGCTTGCTAGAGCGACCCGGTTTGAACCCTTTAGAAAGACCGTTACCTCTGATGTTAACCCACTGACAAAGTATGTCTTGTCATTGTACTTGGCATCAATTGGAATATTGGTCAAGGTATTGGTGTAGGTCTCTGAACTCACTTGTCTTGCGCTACTATTATTTTGAAAATTAAAGGAAGACGCATTGATAAACAAGATAAAGGACAATAAGACGGAAGAGAAAACATAAAGAAATTCTTTTTTAGATCTCATTTTGTGACCCTCCCAAATAGACGCTCTTTCCAACTAGTCGTTTTATTCTCTTCAGGAACCAAGAAGGCTCTCAATTCTGCCTCAAACTCTTTTAAGGTTAAATCGTGAAGGAAGGTTCCATTATAAGTCACAGAGATCCCACCCGTTTCTTCTGATACCACAAAGGTAAAGGCATCCGAAACTTCAGATAAACCAATGGCTGCGCGGTGACGTGTTCCAAACTCTTTTGAAATTCCAGTGTTTTCGGTCAAGGGCAGGTAGGCACAAGAAACAGCTATTTTATCATTGCGGACAATGACGGCACCATCGTGTAAAGGAGTATTAGGAATGAAGATATTAATCAGCAATTCTCCTGAAATTTCTGCATCTAGAGGAATCCCTGTGGAAATATATTCCTGAAGGGTTCTGGCTCCTTGAATGGCTACCAAGGCACCAATCTTACGTGGGCTCATATAAGCTACTGCCTTGACATAGGCCTGCACCATCTTCTCTTCCTGACTGACTTCACTCGTCGTAAAGAATTCTGTCGCTCGACCCAGACGTTCTAAACCAATCCGAATCTCAGGGGAGAAAATCACAACCAGGGCGATAACCCCATAGGTAATCACTTGATTGATCAGCCATGAAATAGTCGTGAGACCTAAGAAATTGGCTAAAAACTGCACCAAGAAAAAGATAATAACTCCACGAACCAAAATCATGATCTTGGTCCCGACGATAGCCTTGATCAAAAAATACAACAACCAAGCCACCAGGGCAATATCGATGATATTGATAATAACACTCCACCAATTTGGGAACAAACTGGTCCAAAATTGTGGATTTGAAAACTGTTGAATATTCATATTCTCATACCTACCACTTCTCTAAAAGACATCATCCTATTATAACACGTTTCAACAGATTTTTCTGTAACCTTCTCATGCTTTTTATGATAAAATATGATTTATGAAGATAAATACAACCTTGGGCCTTCTGGCAGGAAAGCTTTCCGGCTCTATTCTAGAAAAGATGGGGCGGGGATCAACCCTACCAGGTAAAGTAGCCCTCAAATTTGATAAAGATATTCTCAGTCAACTGGCAAAAAACTATGAGATTGTTGTGATTACAGGGACAAATGGAAAAACCCTGACCACTGCGCTAACAGTAGGTATTCTCCAAGAAGCTTTTGGACCTATTTTGACCAATCCAAGTGGGGCCAATATGATCTCTGGGATTACAACGACCTTCTTACGGGCCAACAAGTCGAAATCAAATCGACCGATCGCGGTACTTGAAATTGACGAGGCCAGCCTCTCTCGGATTTGTGATTACATCCAGCCCAGCCTTTTTGTGGTCACTAATATTTTCCGGGACCAGATGGACCGCTATGGAGAGATCTATACGACCTACCAAATGATTTTGGATGCCATTCACAAGGTCCCAACTGCAACAGTCTTGTTAAATGGTGATAGTCCGCTCTTTAATAGTCAAACCTTGTCCAATCCAATCCAGTATTATGGATTTGATACTGACAAATCAGAGCCACAACTAGCTCATTACAATACGGAAGGAATCCTCTGTCCGCATTGCCACAACATCCTCAAGTACAAGCTCAATACCTATGCTAATCTTGGGGATTATATCTGTGAGCACTGTGGTTTCCACCGGCCTCCTCTGACTTATGCCGTATCAGACCTCCTCTCTTTAACCCAGCGCTCTTCCCGATTCCGGATTCAAGGCCAAGACTACCACATCAATATCGGCGGTCTCTACAACATCTACAATGCCTTAGCTGCTGTTTCCGTTGCTGGATTCTTTGGAGTTCAACCTGAAGTGATTAAGCAAGGATTTGATCGCAGTCGCGCTGTCTTTGGTCGTCAGGAAACCTTTAAGATTGGGGATAAGGAATGTACCTTGGTTCTGATTAAGAATCCAGTTGGTGCGACCCAAGCCATTGAAATGATCAAACTAGCCCCTTATTCCTTTAGCTTGTCGGTCCTCCTCAATGCGAATTATGCGGATGGAATCGACACAAGCTGGATTTGGGATGCAGATTTTGAGCAAATCACCCAGATGGATATTCCAGAAATCAATGCTGGCGGGGTGCGCCACTCTGAGATTGCTCGGCGACTTCGGGTCACTGGCTATCCTGCTGATCAGATCACAGAAATGGCTGAATTAAAAGAGGTCTTCCAACGCATCCAGCAACAGGAAACTCCTCACGCATACATTTTAGCCACTTATACGGCCATGCTAGAGTTCCGTGAACTCTTGGCCCAAGAACACCTGATTGAAAAGGAGATGCACTAATGACTTATACTTCTCTAGAATCTTCTGATCAGGCACAGTATCCTTACAGCCTGCGCATTGCCCATCTCTACGGCAACTTAATGAATACCTACGGGGACAATGGGAATATCCTCATGCTCAAGTACGTTGCGGAAAAACTTGGAGCCCATGTCACAGTGGATATCGTCTCTCTCAAAGACCGGTTCGACCCAGATGCCTACGATATCGCTTTTTTCGGTGGAGGTCAAGACTACGAACAGACCATTGTATCAGAAGATCTACCAGATAAAAAAGAAGACCTCGAGCGCTTTATTGATGACGATGGTGTGATCCTTGCTATCTGTGGTGGCTTTCAGCTTCTGGGCCAGTACTACATTGAAGCTTCTGGCAAACGCATTGAAGGGCTTGGTATTATGGGCCACTATACGCTCAATCAAGTCAACAACCGCTATATCGGTGATATCAAAATTCATAACGAAGAATTTAACGAAACCTATTATGGTTTTGAAAACCACCAAGGTCGGACTTTCTTAGCGGAGGATGAAAAACCGCTGGGCAAGGTCGTCTACGGAAATGGGAACAATAAAGAAGATGGTTGCGAAGGCGTTCATTACAAAAACGTCTTTGGGAGTTACTTCCACGGTCCTATCTTGTCCCGAAATGCCAATTTGGCCTATCGCCTAGTGAGCACTGCCTTAAAAAATAAATATGGCAAAGACCTTTCCCTACCGGCTTATGAGGAGATTCTAAGCCTAGAGCAGCCGGAAGAATACGCTGATGTGAAAAGCAAGGCACCGACTGAACAATAAGGAGATAATGATGAACAAAAATAATCTACACTACATTGCTTTATTACTTTTAATTTTATTGATTGCTGGTATTTCCCTTGCAAACATGCAATCAGTCACTGTGAATTTCCTCTTGGTCCAATTTAAATTGCCCTTGATCATTCTGATCTTGCTCTGTGTCCTCTTGGGTGCATTTGTCATGACCTTGGTTAATTTTTCAAAGGGCTTCTCCCTAAAAAAAGAACTCAAGAGCACTCAAAAGCAACTGGAGGAAGAAAAGAAAGAAGTTAAAGCAGAAGAAAAAAATAACAACTAAAAAAACACCGAATGAACTACACCCCAAAAGTTATATAGATAAAATCTGACTTTTGGGGTGTTTTTTATATAGATAGAATTCCAGAATCTTCTCAACAGTTTTTTAACTCTAGATTGTAAAGAATCCTCATAATAACGAAATAGGCCTTATATATCTAATGTTTAATTGACATGATTCCATCCTAACTAGTTAGATTTTCAAATGCTTTATGTGAGGTATATTCCAAATCATAACTATTAGACACAATAATATAGCCTGTTTGCTTTATTAGCCTTAAACGGTTTTCTACATAGTCACTTATCATCAGAATCAATGACTCCTTTCTCATTTTTCTAAACCATAACATTAGATGAGAAAAAGACTCGAAGCACCATCACCTGCCTCGAGTCACTTTTTAGGATTATTTGTAGATTATCGTCCCCAATCCCTTTACCTGTAATTCATCTTCCATCCATCTTCAACAACGATTGGTGCAAGACTTCTTAAATAGGCGATGAAGGGATAGTAGGCCTCCATATTACTTTTATTAATTTCAAAAACATAAGGCCGGCGACTTGAATAAAAGATAATCTTCATCTTGTAGCGATAAAAACTTTTTCTATGGACCCTAAAAAGTTTTATTTCTTCAATGTCATCTACTGGCAGTATTTCAAAATCCATGCCATAAAAAACGAGGACGCCCTGGTGCACAAGAAGTTCCAGTTTTTTGTCACTATAGTCCGCATCTTTCACTAATTTCTCCGGTTGATCCGTATAAGCAGGAAACAATGTATTAAAGAGCATGAACTGTCTACGTATATATAAAATTCTTCTGATTGTATTGATGAAGAAAAAGAATGCCACAAGTCCCACCAATACAGGTCCCACGAGAAAATGAGCTACCCCTCTGTCGTCCATCAAATCAAGAAGATGCGTCGTATCGACAGTAGCCCCTCCTTTCGAAAGGTCGCTTTGGTTAAATCTCTCTTGAATGATGTCCTTAAATTCTTGGCTAATAATGACGATATCTGAACTTTTATTTCTCCTGCGAATTTCAGGAAGCACCTGTACATGAAGATAAAAGTCAGAAGATTCCAAAGGATTTTCTTGAGGAGCAAGTACTTCTTTTACCTCAAGTAGTTTATTTACGCTCCCTTTAATGACGACCTTCATGGCTGTGACCCCATATTCATGTTTGACTAAATAATAAGTATTATTCTTTCTTTTAATCGGGTTAGGGTCAATATCCAGCACTTTTATCGCTAATACATCCTTAGTATTCTCTGCCTTGTAGATATAGCCTTGCTGATACAATTCTTCCGTGTTCGTATTCATATGAATTGCTGGCTGTATATCAAAATAGCAAACAACCGATAAAACAACAACGACACACCAGTCAAATAGTGTCCTAACAAATATCTTTTTGTTCATCTTACTCTCCGTTGATTACCCTAGGAGTCTAAAATCCACTTTCAATCCTAAGTTATATTCTTCATTTAAATATTCCACAAGATCCTTGAGACGTAATAAATGTCTTCTAAAGAGAATCGAGTCGTATTTCTTATTTTCATATTCAAAACGCAAATGAATCTTCATGCCACCTTTTCGTCTGTTCTCTACCTCAGGAATCACTTTAACACTTAGATAGAATCCACTTGATTCTAATGGGTTTTCTTGATTAGGAAATCTGTCTTTCATTTTAAGCATTGAATAGACAGTATTAAAAGTTGTCTTCATAGCCGTAACACCATAGTCATGCTTAATTAAATAATATTGGGCCTCATCTGTTTTAACTGGAATTAGATCTATGTCCAATACTTTCACTGACAAAATATCCTCACTATCTTGCGACCTATACACCAAGCCCTGCTTATACAATTTTTGAGGAGGTTCAAGGGAATGTAGCCCTGGTATTGCCTGGAAATAGCTATAAACTAGTAACCCTATCGCCAATAACCAAATCCCTAATGATCTTCTAAATACATTTTTATTCATTTCTTCCTTCTTCCTTATTCAGGAATCCTAAAGACTGTAACCATAGAGAATTCATACTCTCAGTTGTAAAATTTCTAAAACAACTTTTCAACGAGACAATCTATTCCACCTGCTCTGACAGTTCTGCCCACTCTTCCATGACAGCTTCCTGTTGAATAGTCAGTTGGTCTAGCTCGCTTTGCAGTTGGACCAAATCCTCTGCATCATTGGTGCTATGCATGGTTTCGGTGATGGCTTGGATTTTTTGATCCAGCTCTTCCATCTCTGCTTCCAATTGCTCAATGCGACGGGTGATTTTACGGAGTTCCTTCTGGTTTTGCTTTTGCAAGTGATAATCATTGCTGGTGACTTCTTCCGTTGAAGAAGCAGGCTCAGCTTCTGCTTGCGCTGCAGCAAGGGCCTCTAACTCTGCTTTTTTCTCCAGATAATAATCATAGTCTCCCAGATAAAGGGTCGAGCCCTCTTCTGAGAGTTCTAAGACTTGGGTCGCTACCCGATTGATAAAGTAGCGGTCGTGGCTGACAAAGAGCAGGGTCCCATCAAAATCAATCAAGGCATTTTCTAGTACTTCCTTGCTATCGATGTCCAAGTGGTTGGTCGGCTCATCGAGAATCAAGAAATTGTTGTTTTCCAAGGACAGCTTGGCCAAGAGTAGACGCGCCCGCTCTCCACCTGACAGCATGCCGACGGTTTTCTTGACATCATCCCCAGAGAAAAGAAAGGCTCCCAGGCGATTGCGAATTTCCACTTCTGGCGTCAGTTTAAAGTCATTCCAGAGCTCATCCAAGACACTGTTGTGAGGCGTTAGTTTACTTTGGGTCTGGTCATAGTAGCCCACCTCGACATTGGCCCCAAAACGAGCTTCACCCTTGATAAAAGGAATCTGCCCGACGATGGACTTGATAAGAGTAGATTTCCCGATCCCATTTGGTCCTACAATAGCGACCGCATTCATCTTGCGGATATCCAAATTAATTGGCTCTGAAAGGATTTGATCGTCATAGCCGACGGCTGCCTCTTCTACAGTCAAGACGACATTTCCCGATGTCTTATCAGAATGGAAGGTCATATGGGCGGACTTGGTCCCAGCTTCCGGTTTGTCTAGGCGCTCCATTTTTTCCAACTGCTTGCGCCGAGACTGGGCTCTCTTGGTAGTCGAAGCCCGCACCAAATTACGATTAACAAAGTCTTCGAGAGCAGCTATTTCTTTTTGTTGCTTCTCGTAGTTCTTGGCTTCGGTCAACAATTTTTGCTCTTTTTGCTCGACAAAGCTAGAGTAATTGCCGACATAGCGGTCCAAAGAATGCTTGGTCAAATCCAAAGTAATGGTTGCGACCTTATCTAGGAAATAGCGGTCGTGACTGACAATGAGAAGGGCCCCACTATAATTGACCAGGTAGTTTTCCAACCAGGCAATGGTCTCAATATCCAAGTGGTTGGTCGGCTCGTCCAGTACCAAGAGATTTGGTTTTTCCAAGAGCATCTTGGCCAGAGCTAGACGAGTATTTTGCCCACCAGACAGCTCTTCAATCTTCATCTGCCACATGGACTCATCGAACTTAAAGCCGTTAAGAATAGCACGGATATCTGCTTCATAGGTGAAGCCACCAGCCTGACGGAATTCTTCCGATAGACGGTCATAGTCCTGCATGAGTTTTTCTAAGTCAGCTCCAGTTTTTTCCCCCATCTCCAGCTCCATCTGCCGCAAGGTTTTCTCAGTCTTTCTGAGATCGTCAAAGACATGGAGCATCTCATCGTAAATGGTATTGGACGACTCAAAACGGCTATCTTGAGCGAGATAAGAGAGGGAAAGGTCCCGTTTTTTATTGATTTCTCCAGAAGTTGGCTCTTCTTCTCCCACCAAGATTTTTAAGAGCGTAGACTTGCCGGCTCCGTTCTTTCCGACCAGGGCAATCCGGTCCCGTTCATCCACCTGCAGGCTGATATTATCAAAAAGAACCTCCCCTGCAAAAGAGCGTTCAATTTTGTTAGCTTGTAAAATAATCATGTCCCTATTTTACTATCTTTTTTCAGATTAAACAAGGAAAGACGAGCCATCAAAAAATCCTGAGCCCCTTGAGGCTCAGAACTTTCGAAAGTATTTTAAAACTTATTCTTCCTTGTATAATTGTCGGACTGCTTCCACATCTGTATCCTGAATACTGTAGAAGGAACCAGCCGGTTGCATGACCGATTCTCCATCAGTGTGGTCCAGCCCAATGGCATGGCCTAGCTCATGCTCAGCTGTATTGACAATCCGATCATAACTATAGTTATAGACATAATTTAAAAGATAATAGCGATTGAGACGCACTGTGATGTGGGTGAAGCGGTTGGTTAAGAGGTTGGTCTGAGAAGCAGTCTCTCCTGCAGCAGAAACCGATGCGTTATCCATTTCCGTCAAGACCACATTAGCCTCTTTTTCATTTGTAACCAACTTGAAGGTAAAGGCGCCTGTTTGATTCCAAGCCTCAATAGCATCCCGATAAGCTTTTACAAAAGTTTGACTGATATTGGGATCCAGGTAGACCGTGGCTTCCGCTTTTTCCCAGCGAGCACCGCTATGCTCATGATTGTCTGTCTGCGTGGTCTGTGAGCTAGGTGCCATCCCAAAGCGCGATGCAAAACCCTGATCTCCAAATAAATTGCCGACT
Source organism: Streptococcus sp. 27098_8_186 (assembly GCF_041432055.1). Classification (NCBI taxonomy): domain Bacteria; kingdom Bacillati; phylum Bacillota; class Bacilli; order Lactobacillales; family Streptococcaceae; genus Streptococcus; species Streptococcus sp. 27098_8_186. The sequence goes on along the minus strand of NZ_JAPVYV010000002.1, from coordinate 216,912 downwards.
TGATAGACAACCTTTTGGGCAGCTCGTCCAAACCCATCCATACCAGAACTAGGAGAATCTGTGAAATAGATGATCCCCACTAAAACGAGAAAACTGATGGCAATGGTCCAGAAAAATCCCCAAAAAAGACTCCAAGCCATGCGAAGGATTCCTTTGAAAAATCGAAAGATGGTTCTCATACATTCTCCTTTCTCTTAAAGAAGGTATGCAATTGTAACACCCCATTCTTAAAAATAACTTAAATAGCCATGCTTTCCAGCTTATTGATGGACGGTTACTTTGCCTGTCTGGTAATCCAGGCTAATCCCACTTTGAACATTAGGAACAAAAACATTGAATTCAAGCGTCCCGTCACTCGATTTGGCTTCAATCTGAGAACCTAATGGAATCAAATCTTCTGGCTGATTGTAGATCAAGGTCACCCGATAGCGGATCCGCTTGTTCTTATCCAGTGCTTTTCGAACCAGGGTCTCGTAGTAGTTTTGGCCAGTGGAATGAGGATCATTGGCTTGATTGGACCACGATGTCTGAACGGCGATATTTTTGGGATTGCTAGTCGAAGCATCGAAACCTTTGAGATTGCCGATCAAGGCGTAGCCCAATAAATGGCCCCGATCCACAGCATGGTCATACTCACCGGACAGATTGTGGACCTGATGCCAACCTGCTGGTTTCCAATCGGTTAGGCCACTACCTGTTGCATCTCGATCTCTGTACTGGCGAGTCGCCTTGGTCATAATAGCGTTCGCAACCGTCGGCACGGTCTTTCCATTGACTTCTTTTGTCTTGTTATCCGCATAGGGTTGACTAGCCACACTGGCATCCAGATCTGTGCGATTCCCCTTAACTACAAAGGCTCCAGCGCCATTCCATTCCAAGTCATTCCCCAATTGCGAACGGGCAGATTTCGTTAGTACCGAGCTGGCTAACTCTTTACTAGGTGTTTCTTGTTGGCTACTAGTCACCACCGAAACAACCTGATCTGTCGTTTCTTTTACCGTCGGTTGATTAAAATAATAGCCCCCGATAGCTAGGGCCGTTGCCACCACAAAACCTGCTAGGGTTTGTTTGGTTCGTTTCGTGAATACTTGTTTTGTCATATATCTCTCCAAAAAAGAGCAGCGCTAGATGGGTCACTGACTCGATTCGCTGCTCTCCTTTTTACTCAATTTTAGTTAAAAGCTTATTTGCCTGTTAGTTTTCCAATAATATCTGACCAAGTGTCAGGAGAGAGAATGGACAATGGATTCTTTCCATCTCCAATCACTCCATAGCCAATGACCAAACCAATTGCAAAAATAATGATTCCGATCACAGCCAAAAGAAGGACAATTCCTAGCTGTTTACCTACATAGCGAAGATTAGTTTTCATCGTCTGCTTCCTCTACACGTTTCACATCTGCACCTAGCGCCACCAATTTCTCATGGAATTGATAATAACCACGGTCTAAGTGACTTAATTTGCTGACTTTCGTCTCTCCTTCTGCTACCAAGCCCATCAAGACCAGGGTTGCACTCGCACGTAAATCGGTCGACATGACCTCTGCACCTTGGAAGTTTTCTCCTCCAACGATACGAGCTGTATCCCGCATAATATCTGAGTGAACGCCCATCCGACGCATTTCTTCCAAATGCTGGAAGCGATTCTCAAAAACCGTTTCAATCATGGTAGACTCACCTTTAGCCATGGCCATCAAGGCTGTAAATTGAGCCTGCATATCGGTTGGAAATCCTGGATAGGGAAGAGTTTTAACGGTCACTGGACGAAGTTTACTGATATCCGATTGAATCCGAATTCCATTTTCTTCTTCGGTTACCGTCACACCCATCTCCTGCATCTTAGAAAGCAGGGGACGGTTGTGTTCCCAAATGGCATCTTCAACCAAGACATCTCCACCAGTCATAGCTGCTCCAATCATAAAGGTTCCAGCTTCGATACGGTCTTGCACAACATTGTGGTCTGCCCCATGCAAGCTCTCCACACCGACGATAGTTAAGGTCTCAGTTCCTGCCCCCTTGACATTAGCTCCCATTTTATTAAGCAAGAGTGCTAGGTCAACAATTTCAGGTTCCCGCGCAGCATTTTCAATCACAGTGACTCCATCTGCCAAGGTTGCGGCCATCATAATATTTTGCGTCGCCCCTACTGATGGGAAATCCATATAGATATGTGCTCCCTTGAGGCGATCTGCTTTCGCTTCAATATAACCGGCTGTTTGTGTAATTTCAGCCCCCATGGCTTCCAGACCTTTGAGATGGAGGTCAATTGGACGACTACCGATCGTACAGCCTCCAGGCATGGAAACTTTGGCATGCCCATTGCGTGCCAAGACAGGACCCAAGACAACGATAGAGGCCCGCATCTTGCTCACATATTTATAAGGAGCCTCCTCTGATAATTCATCTTGTGCATCAATAACAATTGTATTTTCTTCCTCATTAAAAGTCACTTGTGCATTCAAACCACGTACAACATTGTTCATTGTGAAAACATCTGATAATACAGGTACGTTTTTCAAGATTGTCACGCCCTCGCTTGCTAGGACTGTTGCAGCAAGAAGAGGAAGAACAGCATTTTTTGCACCTTCGATTTTAACAGTTCCAACCAGTCGATTATGACCACCATTAATGATTATTTTTTCCATACAAGATCGATCTCCAATTTCTTAAAGTCACGCCTTCTATCATACCATATTTTTTATAAAATGTGGTTAGAAATTTCCAATAAATAGCTGCCGACTCATCTCATAGACACTGATAAAAAATGAGCTAGCTAGAAACCCGATTCCAACACTGATCATCAGGATCAAAAAACGGATTTTAACAGCATTTTCAGCACTTATTTTTAAAAACTTTTCCCATCGAACCAAGTTCAATAAAAGGTAATAGGCAAAAAAGATAAACAATAGATGGCTTGAAAGGTTAAAAATCATTTGAATCATACAGCTATTATACCATATTTGGTCCTTACTTTCTTCTTTTGATTCTCACTCAATAAAAATAAGGTGAGGTCAAAACCTCCACCTTATTTGAATATGTTATAAACGATTTCCGACATTAATCCGGTTAATGGCGCGTTGAAGAGCAATTTTAGCACGACGTTCCATATCAACCGAATTCTGATCCTTGGCTTCTTCTATCGCTTTTTCAGCTCGCAGTTTAGCACGTTCTGCACGACTAATGTCGATATCTCGAGCACGTTCGGCAGAATCGGCAACAATGGTAATGACATTATCAGCTACTTCGATAATTCCCCCATTAACTGCAATCCAATCAATATGTTTGTCATCGTCGACACGACGAACCTTTACTTGGTCTACAGCCAAAACCGCAATGGTATTGATATGATGAGGTAAAATCCCTAATTCACCATCAATTGTCTTGACAGATACAAATGCGGCATGATGATCATAAACCAGTCCATCCGGTGTAACGATTTGGACGTTCATTTGACTCATCCTTCACCTCTTCTTAGAATCCCATTTTTTCAGCTTTGGCAATCACATCTTCGATTGACCCAACACCACGGAAGGCATCTTCAGGAAGATGGTCATATTTCCCATCCAAAATTTCTTTAAAGCCACGAACAGTTTCCCCAACTGGTACATAAGACCCAGGTTGACCTGTAAATTGTTCCGCAACGTTGAAGTTTTGTGATAAGAAAAATTGGATCCGACGAGCACGAGCCACCAAGGTCTTTTCTTCGTCAGACAATTCATCCATCCCCAAGATAGCAATGATATCTTGCAATTCATGGTAACGTTGAAGGACGCGTTTGACTTCAGAAGCTACTGCATAGTGTTCTTCTCCTACGATTTCTGGAGAAAGGGCACGTGAGCTTGATGCCAATGGGTCCACCGCAGGGTAGATCCCCAATTGTACCAATTTACGTTCCAAGTTGGTGGTTGAATCCAAGTGAGCAAAAGCGGTTGCTGGCGCTGGGTCTGTGTAGTCATCGGCTGGCACATAGATGGCTTGGATGGATGTAACAGAACCTTTCTTCGTTGACGTAATCCGTTCTTGCAATTGACCCATTTCAGTGGCCAAAGTAGGTTGGTAACCAACGGCTGATGGCATCCGTCCCAAAAGGGCTGATACTTCAGATCCGGCTTGGGTGAAACGGAAGATATTGTCGATAAACAAGAGAACGTCCTGACCTTCGACATCACGGAAGTATTCCGCAATGGTCAAACCAGTCAAGGCAACACGCATCCGTGCTCCAGGTGGCTCATTCATTTGTCCAAAGACCATGGCTGTTTTTTCAATAACGCCAGATTCTTTCATTTCCCAGTAAAGGTCATTCCCTTCACGTGTCCGTTCCCCAACACCGGTAAATACAGAAATACCACCATGTTCTTGGGCAATATTATGGATTAATTCTTGAATCAAGACGGTCTTCCCAACTCCGGCACCACCGAAGAGTCCGACCTTCCCACCTTTCAAATAAGGGGCTAAGAGGTCAATAACCTTGATCCCTGTTTCAAGAATTTCTTCTGAAGTAGAGAGCTCGTCAAAGGATGGAGCTTTTTTGTGGATGGAGTCACGAGGAGCATCCTCAGGAAAAGGTTGATCCAAGTCAATGGTATCTCCAAGAACATTGAAGACACGTCCCAAGGTTTCTTTTCCGACTGGAACAGAGATTGGACGACCTGTGTCCAAGACTTCCATTCCACGTGTTAAACCATCAGTTGATTCCATGGCGATGGTCCGTACGACCCCATCACCAAGTTCCAAAGCTACTTCAAGAACGACTTTTGATTTTTGTTGGTCATTTTTATAGACTACAAGCGCATTATTGATCTCAGGAAGTTTATCTCCAACGGAAAAGGCAACGTCTACGACGGGACCTACGACCTGAGAAATTTTGCCTAAACTCATGTCATTCTCCTATTCTAAGTAATTTCTACTGCTCAAAAGTTCTCTTTCGAGCATCTGTTTTTGTATTTAAAATTGTATCCGACAACTATTCAAGGGCGCTAGCACCTGCAACGATTTCGGTAATTTCTTGTGTAATCGCTGCTTGACGAGCACGGTTGTATTGAATCGTTAATTCATCAATGACTTTCTTGGCATTGTCTGTTGCAGTTTGCATGGCCATCATCCCAGCAGCATTTTCAGCTGTTTTAGCATCAATAATGGCACCATAGATCATGCTTTCAGCAAATTGAGGGAGCAATTGATCCAAAATGGCATCTCGACTAGATTCCAATTCTAGATTCAATACATAATCCTCATCTGCTTCATTGGGGTCCAAATCAATAATTGGAAGCATCTGTTCCACCCGCATTTGGCTAGTCAAACTGTTGACGTGATGGTTGTAACAGACGTACAACTCATCAAACAAGCCTTCCTGATACATTTGGACTGTTTTCGAAATGATCTTACGAACTTCCTTAAAGCTAGGCTGATCTGGCAAACCACGCAATTCATAAACCGGCTGAATCCCACGGGCACGGAAGAAATCCGCACCCACACTTCCAATACAGATCACTTCAAAGTCATCTCCAGTTGGATGGTATTCTGCCTTCATTTCCATCATGGTTTTAAGGATGGAGGCATTGTAGCCTCCGACCAAACCACGATCAGATGTAATGACGATATAAGCTGTCTTTTTTACCGGCCGACTCACCAACATGGGATGGGACTTGGCATTTTCTGTTTCATGTCCATGGAGCAAGTCTGTTAGTAACTTACGTACCTTAGCGGCATAAACCTGAAAATCCTTGGCTGCTTGCTCAGATTTCCCGAGTTTAGCAGCAGACACCATCTGCATGGCATTGGTAATTTGACTAGTATTTTTAGTGGATGCAATTTTATTTTTTATATCATTTAATGAAACTGCCATCTTCCACTCCTATTTCTATTTGAAATTTGACTGGTTGACAAATTCTGTAAGGGCTGCATCCAGTTCTTCTTCTGCTGGAAGATCATGTGTCGAACGAATCGTCTCAAAGATTTGATCATAATGTGCTTCAAAGTAATCAAACAACTCTTCTTGGAAACGAAGAATGTCGTCTACTGGAACACTATCTAAGAAACCATGTGTCAAAGCATACAAGATCACGACTTGTTTTTCAACTGTCAAAGGTTCATGAACAGGTTGTTTCAATACTTCAACTGTTCGGCGACCACGGTTCAATTTCGCTTGAGTCGCAGCATCCAAGTCACTACCAAATTTCGTGAAGGCTTCCAATTCACGGTAGGAAGCGAGGTCGATACGAAGAGTACCCGCAACTTTCTTCATAGCTTTGATTTGGGCAGCTCCCCCTACACGGGATACAGAAGAACCTGCATCAATGGCTGGACGAATACCAGCATTGAACAAACTATCTTGCAAGAAGATTTGTCCATCTGTGATCGAAATCACGTTGGTTGCGATATAAGCAGAAATATCTCCTGCTTGGGTTTCAATGATTGGAAGAGCTGTAATAGAGCCACCACCCAATTCATCTGAAACTTTAGCTGAACGTTCCAACAAACGGCTGTGGAGATAGAAGACATCCCCTGGGAAGGCTTCACGTCCTGGTGGACGGCGAAGAAGAAGGGACAATTCACGGTAAGCTACGGCTTGTTTTGACAAATCATCATAGACGATCAAAACGTGTTTACCGTTATACATGAACTCTTCTGCCATAGCAACCCCGGCATAAGGTGCCAAGTAGAGCAATGGAGACGGTTGAGAAGCCGAAGCGGTTACCACAATCGTATAATCCATGGCTCCGTATTTACGAAGAGTTTCCACTTGCGTACGAACTGTTGATTCTTTTTGACCAATCGCCACATAGATACAGATCATGTCTTGACCCTTTTGATTCAAGATGGTATCGATAGCAATCGAAGTTTTCCCTGTTTGACGGTCCCCGATAATCAATTCCCGTTGACCACGTCCGATTGGAACGAGGGCATCAATGGCTTTCAAACCAGTTTGTAGGGGTTCTGAGACAGATTTCCGTTGCATAACACCAGGAGCTGGTGTTTCAACTGGACGGAATTTATCTGTCACAATCTCACCCAAACCATCCACTGGTTGGCCAAGTGGGTTGACAACCCGACCAATCAAGGCATCCCCTGCAGGGACTTCCATGATTTTACCTGTACGACGGACAGAGTCTCCTTCACGAATATCCGTGAAATCACCCAAGATGATGATCCCGACATCCGTTGTTTCTAAGTTTTGGGCCATCCCGTATGAGCCATTTTCAAAGATCAACAACTCACCACTCATGGCATTTTCAAGACCATGAGCACGGGCAATCCCGTCACCAATGTAGGTTACAACACCTGTCTCAGTGACGTCAAAGTTTGGCTTGAAATTTTCAATTTGTTGCTTAATTAAAGCGCTGATTTCTTGTGCGTTAATCGCCAAAATTCACACCACTTTCTATTTCAATTTAGATTTTATAACTTGCAATTGGTGTTTGAGACTGGTATCCAACGTTTTATGATTGGCTGTCACGACAAAGCCACCAATTAAATCCGGATCGATCTTTTGTTGGATCGAGCGAACTTGAATCCCAAATTTTCTTTCGATAATGGGGATTAGCTTTTGCTCTTGAACAGGATCCAAACCAGCAACCGTCGTAACAGTGACGACAAAAGCGTTGCTCAACAGTTGAATCTGATCCAAACAAATCGTTACAATGTCATAAAATAAGGCTTCACGATGATTGAGAATAACCACTTCAATCAAATGGTCGAGTAATTGTGAATCAGAGGGTTGAAAAAGTCTTAGACTTTTTTCTTTCTCTTCATCCTCTACACCGATATGAGCTAAGAAGTTAGCAAGTCCAGTCTCTTCAAAAATCCCCTTGATTTGGGTCAATTTTTCAAAGACTAGGTCTTGTTCTCCTTTTTCAAAGACCAATTGAACAAAAGGCTGGGTATATTTCTCAATCACCATCAGTTGCTTTTTGTCCATTAGGCTTCTCCTAATTCATCAAGATAGCGATCGATCAGTCGGCGTTGACCTTCAGCATCCAGCTGTTGGCTCAACAATTTGCTGGCAAGATTGACAGTGAGATCTGCCACATCGCCTTTGATACTGTTCAATGCTTCTTCTTTGTTATGCGCAATTTCTTGTTGCGCTTTTTCTTTCAAACGTACTGCTTCTTGAGTGGCTTCTGAAAGGATCTGAGATTTATTCTTTTCTGCAGTTTCCTTTGCATTTTCGACGATAGACGCAGCTTCTTTGCGACTACCTGCCAACTCTTCTTCACGTTTACTTGCTAGTTCCTCAGCTTTTTGACGAGCTGATTCTGCTCCATCAATATCATCTGTAATCTTTTTGGCACGCGCCTCTAAAATATCATTGATATTGTTCCAAGCAAATTTCTTTACTAAAAAGATTAATAATAGGAAGGAACCAGCAATGAGAATAAAGTTACCAATAATTTCACTCATTGATACATGCATTCTTTTACTCCTCCTCTACTTACTCTTCGCCATTAATTTTCTTACCAATGTAGAGAGATGACAACATGGTAAATACATAGGCTTGGATACATGAAATGAAAATTGAAAATGCAGTCCATGCCATGCTTCCAATAAAGGCAACTGGATACCAATAGAAAGCTTGATGTGATAGACTCACGAGCAAGCTTGCTAATACTTCACCGGCAAAGATATTCCCGAAGATCCGAAGAGCCAAGGAGGCAAAATTCGTGAATTCTTCCAAAATATTCATGGGTGTCATAAACCCTGGTGTTACAAAGGCCTTCAAATATTCCTTCACACCACGACGACGAATCCCTTCAACATGGGCGATCAGGGTGATCAAAAATGAGAAGGCAAAGTCATAACCGAGGTTAGCGGTCGGTGAAGTCCATAAATTGTAACCGTTGGTTGTTTCTAGTTTTGCCATCAATCCAATGTTATTGGCAACTAAAAGAAAGAGGAAAAGAACAAACAAGAACAAGGAGTAATCCTTCATGTAATGTTCACCAATATTTCCTTTTGTGAAGCCTACGACAAAATCATATGCATATTCCAGCACATTTTGTTTGCCTTTTGGTCGGATCGACATTTTTCGACTGGCCCAATAAATGAAGCCAAAAACGGCGAAAACAGAAATCAGGGTCATAGCAAGTAGGGTCAAATTAAAAGATACAGGTCCAAGAGTAATCGTTGGATTGATACTTTCTTCCAAGGTTTGACACCTCCTTTTCTAAAATAGAAGCGTCTATTTGATAATAAAGGCCATAACCAAGGTTACGAAGAAAGTACCTTCGACAAAGGCAACACCAAGGATCAAAAGACTACGTAATTGACCGATAATTTCTGGTTGACGAGATGCAGATTTGAACAGGTTGCTCATCATCAAACCTTCCGCAAGTGACACACCAAAACAGGCTAAACAAAGACCTAAAAATGTTAAATTCATGATGAATTCTCCTTTTATAAATTTTACTACCTTAGTTTACTCCTAAAAGATATAATAGTCAAATATTTCCTAGAAAAGAAAGCGTTTTTGTTAAATTACGTTATTTTTTTAATATGATAATTTTTCCTATCTACTATTTTTTCATTTAAATTTTTAGACACTTTGTCCACCTCTACTCATTTCTTTCTTCAAAAAAACTCCCACCTGATCAGCAGATGAGAGTCAATTGATTATTTAAAGATAGAAGTTTTAAAACTATCTGTTTGTTGAAGTAGTTTCTTAAAGAGTTTTTCTTTCAAAGCAACAGTATTGTCAAATTTGACAGAGCCATTCTTCAAGCTGGCCTGATCTTTTTCAACTGCAGTAGCGAAAGCTTGTTTCAAGTCATCATAAGTGCTGTAAGTAGTGCCATCAACTTCAATAGCCTGCATTCCATTTTTGGCACTGGTCACCACTTCATTGAAGTATGCTTTCTTCCAGTCTTCAAGGGTACTGAATGTTCCATCAGAAATCTTTTGAATGATGTAATCATCTCCTAGAGTCGCATGACCTGCTTGTTTGGATTCTTGTTTATACTTGTTTGAAGCATACCCTAAGAAGCCTTTTTCGTAGCCATAGTATCCCCAGAGTCTGAAGGTATTGTGTTTGAAGGACATGGCTCCAGGAGCCCCTTCACTGGTGTTCCCACCATAGATCCCTGTCATCATCGGTACAGTCACATAGGCTGAGCCAAAGTCAGATGGATTATAGACCCCATTTCCAGGACCACGATTGGTCATGAAGTTGTTAGTGATGAGGTCATCGACTGTATGTAAAGCAATCGCTTTTTCCTCATCACTCAAAGGACGCACCTTATCAAATTGATTCTTGGTGTTAGCCCCTCGGTATTGCTTGTCAACCTTCTTGAACCAAGCATTGTTTAATGCTTGACTGCCTTTATTAAGGACAGCTTCTCCTTCTAGGTAATCCAGAAGCATGAGGGTGTCATTATAGCCCTTCATGTAGCGATCAATGTCCTCGCGTGAAGTGAGATCATTTGGATTGGTATTGTACCATTGGTTTCCATCATTAGGACGTTCATAGGCCATGTTGAGACCAAGGGCCTTGTATTCCCCATTTGGATTGGATACGGATGGTGTTTGGAGCATGCCTTGGGCAAAGGCTTCGATATCGGTTCCTTCGCGGTGTCTCCAACCACCTAAGTAAACCATACGGTCATTGACGTGCGTTGTTTCGTGCGTGAAGGCAGAGACCCCAAAGTCACTGATCATATCCGTCACCATGAAGAAGACAGAATCATCTTTATATGGATTTCCGTAAATTCGCGCCACTGCTCCCATCCGCCAATCTGTCGCATGGTAACGATCGGTTGGACCATACAATTCACGGATTGGAGCGACATCTTTGCCATTGTTGGTATGGCCATAGCGGTCTGTACTAATGCCCTTGTAGTTTTGGTTATCAAGGACAGGGGTCGGCACCATATTGTTGCTCTTCAAGAGTTGATTGCGAACCTTATCCGTTGCTAGACGTGACCAGAAATCTAGGTAATTCTGTTGTCCTTTCGCCACCTTATCAATTTCAGCTTTGAAGGCATTCCGCTCTGCTTCCGTGTTCTTACCATATTTCTCGAAGGAACTATAGGCCATGGTGTTGTAAGTTGAAATCAAGAACATATGAGCATCTTTTAAGTTCAAGAGTGGCAAGATCATTTTACCGTGAACATCATTGTTTAAGCCCTCATAGGCTCTATGCTTAGCAGTTGCGAACGCTGGATTGGTCGTCTCAGGCTCCACAATATAGACATTGTCTTTAGTTGCTTTGATGAACCAATCATTCAAGTCTGTCTCTTTTGTGAAGAGCTCCATATTGTACTTCAGGAAGTCATTTAGGTTCCCAGAAAGAGTCGATTTAGCAACGACTTCCCGGAAAGCATCGTGGGTACGAGTCCCTTTGATGTAGTCTTCTTTTAAGCCAATTTCAATCAAGCGGTCTAAAACATCGACATTCTTCCCATAGAAGTCTGGCTTGAACAACATGAGCTGCTTAAGATTGACATCATCGAACTTCACTCCGTAATAGCGATTGAGGTAAGAAAGCCCCAAAAGAACAGCAGCCTTATTGTCCTCAATTTTCTTGATGAGCGCACGTTTGGCAGCTTCATCTGTATTTAATTGATGATCTTGGTTTTCAACCAGTTGTTTGACAAAGTGAGTCAGATTGTCCTTGACTTCTTGGAAGCTCTCCTCGAGATAAAGGTTCTTAATGGCATTGACTTTGTTAGGACCTGTTCGACCTAAGTGTGTGTAGATAGGATCTGATTGTAATTCTACAGGGCTTAATTTTTCAACGATCGCATGAATGAGATCGCTCCGGTCCTTGTCCACCATATTCGGCGTATAGACCACTTCACCGAGCTCCGCTACACTGTACTCTTTGATTTGTTTAACTTTAGAGTCTTTCGGCGTCATGCTAAAGATATCTTTTGTCTTATCGGCATAATGGATCAGAATGTGATCAGCATTAGCTAGTTCAGTGACAAAATCATTGCCCTTCATAGCGGTCACAGACAAGACTTCCTTGGTCAAGAGAGGACTCGTTGCAGCCAATTTATTCCCTTGGTCGACAATCCATTCTTTGTTGTAGAATGGTTGCAATTTAGCAATATTGCGGTAAGCTAGCTCATGAGTCGCATCGTAACCAGTGATGGCCTTGTATTGATCGTCTTTGTTAACAAGGTGATTGAGCGTATCTTCAATCGGTTTGCTGCTGGTAAATTTATCAGCAGTGATTCCCATTGCTTCGATTTTCTGCTCAGCTTCTGCCAGAGAGATGCTTGGGATTTTACGGGAGTTGTTAAAGGATTTTTTCCCTTCACTCACACCTTCCACACTGTAATTGCGCTTGGTTCTTGAGTAAGTGAAGTAATCATCCGCATCAATATCCGAGTGTCCGAAGACCATCTCACCTGTTTTGACTTTCATCATGGTGATATTGTCTTCAATAGTCCCCAAGGCCCAGTTGGTCCCTAGTAATCCACCAGATTGCACCGCTTCTTTGAGTTCAATCGAGCCTTTAGCAACTGAATTTCTAAGGACTCCTTCTTTACCTACTGTATGGTTATTTGCTCCATTTTGAGAGGAATAAACTAAACCTGCAGCTTTTGCTTTGTTCCCAGTGATTTCAGCATCAACGTAAGCTTTTTCAACAACACCTTTCCAGTTCTCGCCAACAACACCCGCTAGATAGCCACCTTTGTTACCAGCAGCGTGCAATTTACCGATAAAGGCAACATTGCTGATCTTCCCACTGCCATCAATTTTATTGATGATCCCTGCTACGTCATTGTTCCCGACAACACTTCCTGTTACTTTAACATTCTCGACAGTTGCATTGTTTTTGATGACACCTGCGATTGGTGCAACTCGATCAACTCCAGGTAAGTCAATCGCAACATTTTCAAGCAAGAGATTCTTAACCGAACCACCTTCGATGTTTCCAAACAATGGTCTGGTAATATTATGAATGGCAAATTTATTTCCATCCGTACTTTCTAAAATCCCCTTGAAGGCATTGGTCACATAGGATTTTCCTGCTGGCTGGACATTGGCCGCATTCATATTGCTACCCAGTTTAAAGGTACCAGTCGGATTGGCTTGCATGGCTTTTATAAGTTCGTTGAAATTGTAGTAGACATCACCTTCATGTGCTTTGGGTTTTGCAATATAGTGGATATAGTCCTCACTAAACTGGCTGTCCGCAGTCCGTTGGATAAGATCAGGAGCTTTGGCTGTTACTTTGTAGAGGGTCGTGCCATCTACCGTCACTTCTTCTATTTTATCAACGGCCAGTTTTGTGACCTTATTATCATGGGTGGTGACCTTTAAGTAGTAAGGCTTCACATCTAATGGTGTTTCAGACAAGAGGCTGCTATCTGTTTCAAGACCTTGGTCATCCACGCTAATCAGACTGTTTTCCTTGATGTTTTTGATTTCAACTTTTTTAAGATCAATTCTCAGAGGTTCTTCCTTGAGAACTTCTTCTTCATCCCCATTTCCACGGTCATAGACCATAGTCGTTGCGAGCGTATAATCCTTGTAGTAGTCTAAGTCCGATAGGGCAGCTGCTAAGTCCGTCTCTGAAAGGGCGAAAGTTTTCACAACTTGATCACCCTTCTTCAATACAGCTTGGATGGACTTGATGGTTACACCATCTGGTTTGTCCAAACGATAAGTAGCTTTAGCACTGCGCTTCAATTCTTCCTTATCGACCTGGGTCAAAGTCAAGGTTGGCTTGTCAAGTTCTTTGGTCCCTTTTTGAATGATCCGATCTTGAGCTTGTTCAACTACTCCCTCCGTAACCGTTGGGGCATCCGCCGTTTTAACTCCCTTGATGGTCTTGTAAACCTTGGTGATTTTCTTCTTCCCATTCTTACCGACTTGAGAAACCCTTTCAGTTCCTTTTAGCAAGGTGGCATCTTGTTCGGTTACCGTCTTAAATGGAATTTCTTCAAAAGCAACTTCCTCTTTTTGGCCTTCAATAGCCTTGGTCCCACGACTAATTTTTTCTGTCACAGGAGCTTTGACCGTTTCAGTGGTCGTACTGAGAGGCTCTCCAATCTTCTCACCATTAACCGTCTTATAAACACGACGAATCTCCTGGCTACCAGCCTCTCCTTTTTGAAGGAGGCTTTCTTCATCGGTGTAACGATTGGCGTCCGTTGCATACTCTGTTCCATATGGAAGGATTACCGTTTCTGTCTCTGTTACAGTCCCTTCCGTTACTTGATAGGTTGGGTTCTCCGGTTGAATAGGAGCTTCGCCGACATGGCCTTCTTCCTGCGTCCCTTTGGCTTCTACCACACCTGTATAGACTGGATTCTCCGGTTGAACAGGAGCTTCGCCGACATGGCCTTCTTCTTGTGTTCCCTTAGCTTCCACTACGCCTGTATAGACTGGATTCTCCGGTTGAACAGGAGCTTCGCCGACATGGCCTTCTTCTTGTGTTCCCTTAGCTTCCACTACGCCTGTATAGACTGGATTCTCTGGTTGAACAGGAGCTTCGCCGACATGGCCTTCTTCTTGTGTCCCTTTGGCCGTTACAACTGGAGAAGGGCTGGGTTGAGGGGTTGGTTGGGCATCTTCTTTTGTCCCGACAGCAAGAATTTGTGAAACTGGTTCTTTAGTGACCTTGCTTTCAACTACTCTGCGAACTTCTTGTCCATCTACCACACTCACTTCCGTCAATATGGTCCGCTCCCCATTTTGACCAGCAGTCAGCACCTTGGTTTGCCCTTTGGCTAATGTAGGATCAGCTTGGGTGACAGTTTCAAATGGCACAGGCTCAGTAGAGACTTCAAGACTTGGTTTTTCAACTTGAGGAAAGGCTGGGGCAACTTCTGGAGTCACACGCGCTTGTGGTTCTACTTGTGGAATCCCTGTACTTGTTTTGATCGTCCCTTCTACAGAAGATTTCGTTTCCTGCATAGCCTTTGGTTCTTGTAAGCTCGTCTTTTGGACTGACGGGTAGCGCAAGTAGCCCACATAGTCATAGCCGTCAATTTGAATCACGCCATTTGAAAGATCTTTGCTTGATGAGATCGCAAGATCCTGATTATAAGCGCGCAAAACTTGATTTTGTAGCGCTGCGACTTCAACAGGTAGTAGAAGACTTTGTCCCATAACTCCAATCAAAAGGACGCCGATGATCTTCTTCCGGCGCTTTTTAGAGAGCAAGAGGACCGCAAAGGAAGCTGTAGCTAGACTTAGGCCAAAGAGGGCAACTTCCTGACTTCCTGTTTGAGGAAGAACTGGCTGAGTTGTTTCCTTCTTCTTATAGACGAGATAGAAAGTATCTTCATTTTGATATTCTTCAGGGATTGCATGAATCACCTGTGCTTTTTCTTCAGCAGTTAGCTCTTCTTCTGTCACATAACCTAAATGCACATGAGCAGGTAGGGTCACTTGATCAGCTTTGACAGGACGAGCTCCTAACAGGCTTCCTCCTAATAAAAAGGCACCAATGGCCACAGGACCAACCCCGACAGATAATTTTCGAATCGAATATTTGGTCATTTTTTCAAAAATTTGTTTCGCTTTTTTCATCCTATAATTCCTATATAGTAATATTTAACCCTCAAGCAGGGACCTGATTATTTCTAGAGAGGCAGGGATCCTTTCTAGAAATAAGAACCTTCCCGGGATTTTTTACCTTTACCTATCTTATCTTTTTTCTTCTATTTTAGCAAGCTCTAAAACTCAAAAAATAAACCGTCCTCTTTATAGGAAGAAAGCATACTAAAAAACGCCTCGAAAGGCGTTTGTATCATCGATCTATTTATAAGGATTGGTACAAATCATTGTATCGTTGACTAGCCGTATCCCATGAGAAGTCACGCGTCATAGCTTGTTCTTGGAGACCATACCAAGCCTGTTTGTCATTGTAGTAGACAGCCAAGGCTTCATCAACTGCCCAGTTAAACCAATAACCAGACAAATTATTGAAGCTAAAGCCTGTTCCACTTCCATCAACAGCATTAAACGGTTGAACCGTATCACGAAGTCCGCCGACTTCATGCACTAAAGGAAGAGTTCCATAACGCATGGCCATCATTTGAGAAAGGCCACACGGTTCAAAACGGCTTGGCATCAAGAAGACATCTGACGCTGCATAGATTTCTTGTGCCAATTGGACATCAAATGTGATATTCGCTGAAAGTTTGTCTGGGTAGGCTTGACCAAACCAAGCAAAGGCATTTTCAAATCCAGGATCTCCTGTACCGAGCAAGACAATCTGAATATCCTTTTGCAAAAGTTGATGCAACTCTTCTACCACCACATCAAAACCTTTTTGACGTGTCAAACGAGAGACGATCCCAAACAAAGGAACATCATCGCGAACAGGTAGACCAACACGTTCTTGAAGAGCTCGTTTACTAGCTGCTTTACCTGAAAGATCTGAGAGACTGAAGTGATACGTTAAGAGCGGATCCGTTTCAGGATTATACAGATCTGCATCAATCCCGTTAACAATTCCGGTCACCTTACCAGACTCCATCCGAAGGATCTGATCCAAGCCACAACCATATTCAGCAGTCATAATCTCATGCGCATAGCTAGGAGAAACAGTTGTCACACGGTCAGCATATAGAATGCCGGCTTTCATCCAGTTCAGGCAATCATTCCACCGAAGCGTTCCATCTGCATAGCGTTCAAATCCAACTCCGAATAGATCCCACAACATTCCTGGGTCGAACTGACCTTGGAATTCCAAATTATGGATGGTCAATACTGTCTTAATTCCATGATAAGCTTGAATCCAACGATATTTTTCCTTCAGCAAGAAAGGAATCATCGCTGTATGGTAATCATGGGCATGAAGAACATCTGGAATGAAATCAACTCGTTCCATCGTTTCTAAGGCCGCGAGCTGGAAGAAGGCAAAGCGTTCGCCATCATCAAAGTCACCATACACATGTCCTCTAAAGAAATAGTGTTGGTTATCAATAAAGTAAAAGGTGACTCCATCGCGCACAATGCGTTTCACACCCACATATTGACTTCTCCAGCCAACCTTGGTCTCAAAATGCAAGACATCTTCGATTTGATCTCCAAACTTGGCCTCTACCATATCATAGTAAGGGAGGATCACGCGCACATCATGACCACTTTTCGCTAAGGATTTAGGAAGAGCGCCAATAACGTCTCCCAAACCACCTGTTTTAGAAAACGGTGCTCCTTCAGCTGCAACAAATAATAGTTTCATTAGACAATATCCTCTGTAACAATCGTTCCTTTTTTAACCACGACAGGTGCTTCTTCTGTCCCACGAATCGTCACACCAGCAGCCACTTCAACACCCTTATCCAGTATGGCATGTTCGACGATTGCATTTTCATGAATCACAACACCAGGGAAGAGAAGGCTACTGCGTATTTCTGAACCTTCATGAAGGTGTACCCGACGTGAAACAACAGAGCGTTCAACGGTCCCTTCTACAATACTACCCGAAGCAAATTGAGATGTTTTAATATGTGAAGTCTTGGAATAATACGTTGGTTCTTCATTCTTCACTTTCGTATATACTTTTTGGTTTGGTGAAAAGAGCTTCATGAATTTTTGGTTTTCCAACATATCCAAGTTTGCATGATAGTAGGATTCCACTGAATGAATATTGGCTAGGTAGCCTGTATATTCAAAGGCAAAAGCATTGTATTCCACCGCCAAATCACGCAAGATATAGCGTAATTTTTGTGGATATTCTTTCTTGGCTTCTTCTTCAATTTTTTCAATCAACCAAGGAGTGTCCACAATAAAGACATCTGTTGACATTTTGTAGACTTCATCAGGATCCTTGCCATCAAAAAGTTTTTGATCTGTAACATGGTCTGTTTCATCAATTTCCAAGACAGCATTGACTTCAGAGATATTTTGAAGATGCAACTTCTTATAAACCACTGTAATCGGACGATCAATGGTATTATGAAGGTGGAAAATCTGATTGAGGTCAATATTCATCAAAACATCACAGTTTAAAGCAACTGTTTGGTTGGAACCAGACCGTTTCAAATAGGTCAACAATTGTTGGTAATATTCTGGCCCTACCGTTGTATTTTCAACTGGAGTATTATAGATTCCGAGGTAATAGTGGCTCAATAAAGTAGACAAGCCCCACTCACGACCTGAACGAATATGGTCAAAGACCGAACTAATATTTTCTTGTTGGAAAATCCCAAAAACACTACGAATGCCAGCATTCGCAAGACTAGACAACGGGAAGTCAATCAAGCGGTATTTCCCATCAAACGGTAGGGATGCTACCGGACGATGGCTGGTCAAAGTGGACATATCATGATACCCAACTGTATTTCCTAAAATGGCTGAATATTTATCAATCTTCATCTGTTGCTACCCCCACTTTTTCATTGTAACCGACAACTTGCACTTCCTCTGTTCCATCAATCACGACACCTTCTGCAATGACTGCACCTTCTCCGATAATCGCGCGTTTTACGACAGCTCCTTTACCGATAATGGCATTGCTCATCACGACAGCATCTTCAACAACTGCTCCTTCACGAACTTGAGCTTCTGTTGATAAGATGGAGTGTTTGACTGTACCGTCTACCGAACAACCATCGACGACAAGAGAATCTTCGATGTGGCCATGTTCCCCAAAGAAGTTCGGTGGAGAAATGAGGTTGCGTGAATAGATTTTCCAGTGACGATCGCGACTATCCAAGGCATTATTCGGATCGATATATTCCATATTGGCTTCCCAAAGAGACTCAATCGTACCAACGTCTTTCCAATAACCATTGAATTCATAAGCATAAACACTTTCGCCTGATTCTAGATAAGTTGGAATGACATTCTTACCAAAGTCTGACATATCGATATCGCTCTTTTCAGCAGCGACCAACATATTGCGGAGACGAGCCCAGTCAAAGATGTAAATCCCCATGGAAGCCTTGGTAGATTTTGGTTCAGCTGGTTTTTCTTCAAATTCAACAATCCGATTATTAGCATCGGTATTCATGATCCCAAAACGACTCGCTTCCTTCAAAGGTACATCTAGGACGGCAACAGTCAAGCTCGCATTATTATCCTTGTGCGCTTGAAGCATATCATCATAGTCCATCTTGTAGATATGGTCACCAGAAAGAATCAAGACATATTCAGGATTGATGCTGTCGATATAGTCGATGTTTTGGAGGATGGCATGACTAGTTCCTTCGAACCAACGATTTCCTTCACTAGCTGAATAAGGTTGCAAAATAGAAACACCTGTATTGATTCCATCCAAGCCCCAGCTGGAACCATTTCCAATATGACTATTGAGGGCCAGTGGCTGGTACTGTGTGATCACACCAACATTGTGAATTCCTGAGTTGGCGCAGTTTGATAGCGCAAAATCGATAATCCGATAGCGCCCACCAAATTGAACCGCAGGTTTTGCGATGTTTTTGGTTAATTTTCCAAGACGTGTTCCTTGCCCACCGGCAAGAATTAAAGCGAGCATTTCATTCTTCATTGACTACTTCCTCTTTTTAAAGCTTGGACTCCCATAGAGTCAACCGATCGTCATTTCTTATCTGATGTTTTAGATTTTGTCTTACGCACCTTGCGTTTTACCTTCCAAATGCTAGCTCCTAAAGCCGGCAAGGTAAAGGTCAAGGTTTGTTCATAATCCTTCCAAAGTCCCTCTTGAGACTGAACTGTCGGATTGTGCTCTTTCCAGACACCTCCCCATTCTTCTAATTCTGTATTCCAAATTTCTTCATAGACCGCTGATACAGGCACACCAATCGTAAAGTCCTTGCGTTCTACTGGTGCCATATTGAAGACACATACTAGAAGCTCGCCTTTACGATTCTTCCGGATCATAGACAAGACGCTCTGATCCCGGTTATCTGCATCAATAATCTCTAAGCCATCAAAGCTATCATCAATCTCCCACAATTCTTTGTGTTCTTTGTAGAAATGATTGAGCTGAGAAGTGAAACGACGCATCTTAGCATTCATTTCATCCTCTAGATTGCTCCATTCCAGTTGCTCTTCAGACTTCCATTCCAAAAACTGACCAAATTCTGAACCCATAAAGAGTAGTTTCTTACCTGGATGGCAAATCTGATAGGTCAAGAGGTTACGGAGTCCAGCAAATTGATTGTAACGATCTCCCCACATCTTATGCATCAAACTTTTCTTACCATGCACCACTTCATCGTGTGAAAATGGTAGTAAGAAGTTTTCAGAAAATGCATACATGTAGCTAAAGGTTACCAGGTTAAAGTCAAATTTCCGGTAGATGGGATCTTCTTCGTAGAATCGAAGGATATCATTCATCCAACCCATATTCCATTTATAGTCAAAGCCAAGACCACCCTCTTCTTCAGGACCTGTGATCTTTTGACCAGCAGAACTTTCTTCCGCAATCATCATGACATCTGGGTGTTCGTTCTTGATAATCGCATTCAAACGTCTAAGGAAATGAACGCCTTCGTAGTTGAGGTTTCCACCATCAATATTTGGTGTCCATGGACCACTATCGTAGTCCAGATAGAGCATATTGCTCACAGCATCGACCCGAATTCCATCTAAATGATAAGTTTCAATCCAAAACTTCAAACTAGAAATTAAGAATGACTGGACTTGATTTTTTCCTAAATCGAAGTTCAAAGCTCCCCATCCGTAGTTATGGGCTCGATGTTCATCCTGGTATTCAAAGGTTGGTGTTCCATCATAATAAGCCAAGGCATCATCATTAATAATGAAATGTCCTGGTACCCAATCCACGATCACTCCGATATTATTGAGGTGGCATTCTTCCACGAAGTCTTGAAACTCTTCTGGACTACCATAAGTCTGCTCGAGTGCAAAATATCCCATGAGCTGATAGCCCCAACTCAAGCCCAATGGATGGGCCATCACTGGCATAAATTCCACGTGGGTGTAGTTCATCTCCACCAAATATGGAATCAATTCTTCTTTTAGTTGTTTGAAGGTATAGGAACTGTGATCCTCATTACGTTTCCACGATCCTGCGTGAACCTCATAAATATTAACAGGTCGTTCCTTAAAACCAAGTTTTTTGCGGCGTGCTCTCCAGAGACCATCTTTCCAGTTTTTCTCTGGAATGGTCTTAATAATAGATCCTGTATTGGGTCTCTTTTCCATCCATAACGCTAGAGGATCGATTTTTTGCACCTGATGACCATTTTGTCGAGTCACCAAATACTTGTAAATATCTCCCTCTTTTGCATCGGAACAGAAGACTTCCCAGACGCCTCCTTCATTACGAACCATTGGAATTTTACGGGCTTCCCAATCAGTGAAATCACCAATCAGATCCACCGCCTGAGCATTGGGAGCCCAAACACGGAAGGTAAAGCCTTCTTGTTCTCCCCTTGTTTCCTTGTTAGCTCCTAAGTACTCTTGAAGATGGAAATTATCCCCTCTTCCAAATGTCCATAAGTCTGTGCTTCTATCCATATACTCACCTCTTTATTTTTGAAAGCGTTTTCTATTTGATCTTATTTTACTACAAAATCACTTAATTTTCAAGTTGATTCCTGTAAAATCATGTAAAATTATCAGGAAAAGTTTTTCCATTTTCTTTCCCGAACCTTTTACTTCATTCCTTCGCTTTCCTCCTAATCATACTTACGATTATACTATATATACTAGGAAAATTAAACAAAAAACCGAACATTTAAATCACTATTTTTATTACTAACTAGTTTATTACGAATAAAATGAACATTTTTATGAACAATGTAAAAAAAGACTAAGACAGATTTGTCTTAGTCTTGTTGAATTCTTAGTCTACGTTCACGTATTCTTTTGAAAGTTCAAGAACTTCTTCCATTGTTGAACATTCAGTAAGAGCACGGTTAGCGTATTCTTGCATTTTAGCAGTGTCGAGTTTCTTCATCAAGCTACGTGTACGAAGGACAGATGTCGCTGACATAGAGAACTCATCCAAGCCCATTCCGACAAGAAGTGGAACAGCAGTTTGGTCACCGGCCATTTCACCACACATACCTGCCCATTTGCCTTCAGCGTGAGCCGCTTTGATCACGTTGTTGATCAAACGAAGGATAGATGGGTTATATGGTTGGTAAAGGTATGAAACTTGTTCGTTCATTCGGTCAGCAGCCATTGTGTATTGGATCAAGTCGTTTGTACCAATTGAGAAGAAATCAACTTCTTTAGCAAATTGATCCGCAAGCATTGCTGCAGCTGGGATTTCAATCATGATCCCTACTTGGATATCGTCTGCAACAGCAACACCTTCCGCAAGCAATTTAGCCTTTTCTTCTTCAAGAATACCTTTAGCTGTACGGAACTCAGTCAACAAAGCAACCATTGGGAACATGATCCGTAATTTACCGTGAACAGATGCACGAAGCAAGGCACGCAATTGTGTACGGAACATTTGATTACCAGTTTCAGAGATAGAAATACGCAAAGCACGGAAACCTAAGAATGGGTTCATTTCTTTAGGAAGGTCGAAGTAAGGAAGTTCTTTATCCCCACCGATATCCATTGTACGAACAACCACAGGTTTACCGTTCATACCTTCAAGAACAGCTTTGTAGGCTTCGTATTGGTCATCTTCCGTTGGGAAGTCTTGAGAATCCATGTACAAGAATTCTGTACGATAGAGACCAACAGCTTCTGCTCCATTATCGTTTACACCTTCAACGTCTTTAGGTGTACCAATGTTGGCAGCCAACTCGAAGTGTTTGCCATCAGCAGTCACTGTTTTCGCATCTTTAAGGAGAGCCCATTCAGCTTTTTGTTTAGCGTAAGCTTCACCAGCTGCTTTGAACTCTGCAATTTGTTCTTCAGTAGGGTTGATCACCACTTCACCAGTGATCCCTGAAACAGCCAAAACATCGCCATCTTTGACAAGTTCTGTGATGTTATTTGTACCAAGAACAGCTGCGATTTCAAGTGTACGAGCCATGATAGCTGAGTGACTAGTACGTCCACCAATATTCGTAACAAAAGCTTTTACATACTTTTTGTTCAACTGTGCTGTATCAGATGGAGTCAAGTCATGCGCAACCACGATTGCTTCTTCATTGATAGAAGCAGGGTTTGGCAATTTCTTACCAAGCAAGTTGGCAAGCACACGTTTGGTAACGTCACGAATATCTGCTGCACGTTCTTGCATGTAAGGATTGTCTTCCATTCCTTCAAAGATCGCAATGAACATGTCAGTGACTTCTTTTAAGCCTGCTTCTGCATTGATTTTTTTCGTACGAATCGTTTCTTTGATCTGACCAATCATTTCAGGGTCAGCCAGAACCATCATATGCGCATCAAAAACTTGCGCTGCTTCTTCACCAAGGCTTGCTACTGCATTCTCCCGAATAAGAGAAAGCTCGTTTTGTGAAGCTTCAAGAGCTGCATCCAAACGAGCTTCTTCTGCACTTGTATCTTCGACTGAAACAGTCTCAAATGATAAGTCTGGTTGAATGAGCAAATATGCCTTAGCAACAGCAACACCATCAGATGCTGCAATTCCTTTTAGCATTTTTGTCATATTTAAGCCAATCCTTCTTTTGTCATTGTTTCTGAGATAGCTGCGATCGCATCATCAGCATCAGCACCTTCTGCAGAGATTACAACGTCTGCTCCTTGACCAACACCAAGGCTCATAACACCCATGATTGATTTCAAGTTAACTGATTTACCTTTGTATTCAAGAGTAATATCTGAAGCAAATTTGCTAGCAGTTTGAACCAACAAAGTTGCTGGACGTGCGTGGATACCTGTTTCTGCCACGATGTGGAAATCTTTAGAAGCCATAATTGGACTCTCCTTTTTAAAAATAGTTTTTGAGTTACCTTTTGATAACCCTTACAATTTGGTATTATATCATCTTTTGAAATTTTTTTCAAGATTTTTATCACTGACTTACAGAAAAAGACTGCGAAAAATCCCAATTTAGATACATTCTAAGAAGCACCTGAAGAACAGATAAAGTATCTTTTCAATTTTCTACTATACTATAAGTAATATTTTCCTCCGTTTTCAGTAAAATGAACCTACTGAACCACAGGATATTGATTCAGCAAAAAATTATAACTAATTAAAGATGCTTTAAAACCTTTTCCTATCTCATTTTTTGAAATTTTTCATCTTTTACCAACCACAATATATTGTGCTTTGAAAACTCCATTTCATTTCTTTGCACAATATTTAGTTTTATTTTGTTGACAAGTTGCTGGATTTTGTTTATACTGTTTACAGATTTATATTTCGATAGGAGAATGGAAAAGAAATGGTAACCATTTATTCAAAAAATAATTGTGTTCAGTGCAAAATGACCAAGCGATTCCTCGATAGCAATCATGTGGAATATCGCGAAATTAACTTAGATGAACAGCCAGAATTTGTAGAGCATGTTAAAAACCTTGGTTTCAATGCTGCTCCAGTTATTCAAACACCGGATGAAGTATTTTCTGGTTTTCAACCAGCTAAGTTGAAGAAACTTTCTTAATAAACACAGTATTTTGCTTAAATAGGGTCTAGCGTTAGCAACCTAACACTAGACTTTTTACTTGTAAAGAGAGGACTTCTCCTCTTCATTTTTTTGAACTAGAAAAGGATTATTATGGGATTAAAATCTCTTGAAGATGTGACGTATTTTCGTCTTAACAATGAAATCAACCGTCCAGTAAACGGCCAAATCATGCTTCATAAGGATAAAGAAGCTTTGGATGCGTTCTTTAAAGAAAATGTTGTACCAAATACTAAAGCCTTTGACTCGATTACAGACAAGATTCAGTACCTTCTCGAGCACAATTACATTGAGAGAGCTTTTATCGAGAAATACCGTCCTGAATTTTTAGAGGAATTGGCCCAATTTATCAAAGACCAAAACTTCCAATTCAAGTCCTTCATGGCAGCCTACAAATTCTATAACCAATACGCTTTGAAAACAAATGATGGAGAATACTATCTTGAAAGCATGGAAGACCGTGTCTTCTTCAATGCTCTCTATTTTGCAGATGGAAATGAAGCTATCGCGCGAGACATCGCAAACGAAATTATCCACCAACGCTACCAACCAGCTACTCCTTCTTTCTTAAACGCTGGACGTGCCCGCCGTGGAGAATTGGTTTCATGTTTCTTGATCCAAGTTACCGATGATATGAATGCGATCGGACGTTCCATCAACTCTGCCCTTCAACTTTCACGTATCGGTGGTGGGGTTGGGATTTCCCTCAGCAACCTTCGTGAAGCTGGCGCACCAATCAAAGGATATGAAGGAGCCGCTTCTGGGGTCGTACCTGTTATGAAACTCTTTGAAGATAGCTTCTCTTACTCTAACCAATTGGGACAACGACAAGGGGCTGGGGTTGTTTACCTCAACGTCTTCCACCCAGACATCATCGCCTTCCTTTCAACTAAGAAAGAAAATGCTGATGAAAAAGTTCGGGTTAAGACTCTCTCACTTGGGGTAGTCGTGCCAGACAAATTCTATGAATTGGCTCGTAAGAATGAAGAAATGTACCTCTTCAGCCCTTACTCTGTGGAACGTGAATACGGAGTACCATTTAACTACATCGACATCACTGAAAAATACGATGAGTTAGTCGCTAATCCAAATATCCGCAAGACAAAAATTAAGGCACGTGATTTGGAAACTGAAATTTCTAAATTGCAACAAGAATCTGGCTATCCATATGTAGTTAACATCGATACTGCTAACCGGGCAAACCCTGTTGATGGGAAAATCATCATGAGTAACTTGTGTTCAGAGATCCTACAGGTTCAAGAACCAAGCTTGATCAACGATGCCCAAGAATTTGTCCAAATGGGAACAGACGTCTCATGTAACCTTGGTTCAACCAACGTGGTTAACATGATGACTTCACCTGATTTTGGTCGTTCGATTCGTGCCATGGTTCGTGCTTTGACCTTCGTTACAGATAGCTCTCATATCGTGGCCGTTCCAACTATCGACCACGGAAATAAACTGGCGCATTCGTTCGGACTTGGAGCAATGGGACTTCACAGCTACCTTGCGCAACAATTGATTGAATACGGATCACCTGAGTCTGTTGAGTTTACAAGTATCTACTTCATGCTCATGAACTACTGGACTCTCGTAGAATCAAATAACATTGCGCGCGAACGTGGTGTTACCTTCCACAACTTCGAAAAATCTGATTATGCCAACGGTACTTACTTTGATAAGTACACGACTGGAGAATTTGTACCAAAATCTGATCGCGTCAAAGAACTCTTTAAAGATATCTTTATCCCAAGTGCTGAGGATTGGGCAGAACTGCGTGCTAAAGTTCAAGCAGATGGTCTTTACCACCAAAACCGCCTAGCTGTCGCACCAAATGGATCTATCAGCTACATCAATGACGTATCTGCTTCTATCCACCCAATTACACAACGGATTGAAGAACGCCAAGAGAAGAAAATCGGTAAGATCTACTACCCTGCAGCAGGATTGTCAACGGAAACGATTCCTTACTACACTTCTGCCTACGACATGGATATGCGAAAAGTCATCGATGTCTATGCTGCTGCAACTGAGCATGTAGACCAAGGTCTTTCACTGACTCTCTTTATGCGCAGCGATATTCCAAAGGGTCTTTACGAATGGAAAACTGAAAACAAACAAACCACTCGTGACTTGTCTATCCTTCGGAACTACGCCTTTAACAAGGGTATCAAGTCTATCTACTACGTCCGTACCTTTACAGATGATGGTGGAGAAGTTGGCGCCAACCAATGTGAAAGCTGTGTCATCTAATCCGCTATCCTAGATAGCTATCAAAAGTCGGTTCGCCGACTTTTTGTGCGGTATTCTATCAATTTATGGTAGAATAGTAACGATTGAATGAATAGAAAAAGAAAGTGATGCAAATGGAAACATACTACAAAGCCATTAACTGGAATGCGATCGAAGATGTCATCGATAAATCGACCTGGGAAAAACTGACAGAGCAATTCTGGTTGGATACACGTATCCCTTTGTCAAACGACTTGGATGACTGGAGAAAGTTGTCGAATAAAGAAAAAGACCTAGTTGGTAAAGTCTTTGGGGGATTAACCCTTCTAGATACCATGCAATCTGAAACAGGTGTGCAAGCTCTTCGTGCGGATATTCGTACTCCCCATGAAGAAGCTGTCTTTAACAACATCCAATTTATGGAATCTGTCCATGCTAAGTCTTACTCTTCTATCTTTTCTACTTTGAATACTAAGTCAGAAATCGAAGAGATTTTCGAATGGACCAACACCAATCCTTTCCTTCAAAAGAAGGCAGAAATCATCAACGAAATCTACCTCAATGGGACTCCCCTTGAAAAGAAAGTAGCCAGCGTTTTCCTTGAAACCTTCCTCTTCTACTCTGGTTTCTTCACACCTCTCTACTATCTTGGAAACAACAAATTAGCCAACGTAGCTGAGATCATCAAGTTGATCATTCGGGACGAATCAGTTCACGGAACCTATATCGGCTACAAGTTCCAACTTGGATTTAACGAATTACCAGAAGAAGAACAAGAAAAACTCAAAGAGTGGATGTATGATCTGCTCTACACCCTCTATGAAAACGAAGAAGGCTACACAGAGAGCCTCTATGACGGTGTGGGCTGGACAGAGGAAGTCAAGACCTTCCTTCGCTACAACGCCAATAAAGCCCTCATGAACTTGGGACAAGATCCGCTTTTCCCAGACTCAGCAGATGACGTTAACCCAATTGTCATGAACGGAATCTCAACCGGTACCTCTAACCACGACTTCTTCTCTCAAGTCGGAAATGGTTACCTTCTCGGTGAAGTAGAAGCCATGCAGGATGACGATTATAACTACGGTTTATAAGAAGAAAAACCTTTCCATACGGAAAGGTTTTTTTGTTGATATTTTTTGGGAATGATCGCTTAGGGCTTGTAAAGAGCGTAAAAATAAGAATTAAAGTATTCCTGCAAAAATATAATTGACATCTAATATTCAGAAACATTCAAATAGATTCTGGAAATTTCCGCCGTGAGAAAAGTGCCTGAGACTTAATAGTCTCAGGCACTCGGAATTCTTGAGACCTTAATCTCAAGAATTAGTCATGGAACTTCGTAGAAGTTCGCTGACGTCCGTACTCACCTAAGGAAATTTTATCAGAAGTCTTTTAAATTCAATCTGATACTTACCCTAAGGTATTTCTCTTCTTTCTTACAATTTACCTGCTACGGCATCCAACAATTCTTGGATTTTCGCTTGGTTGCTTCCTCCTGCCATGGCCATGTCTGGTTTACCACCACCACGTCCATCGACGATTGGAGCCAATTCTTTGATCACATTACCTGCATGGACTTCTTTTGTCTTGCTAGCAACAAGGACGTTGACTTTGTCATCGATGGCTGCGACAAGAACAAGCACATCAGAGTAATCTTTTTGTTTCCAGTTATCCGCAAAGGTACGAAGGGCACCTGCATCTGATACAGAAACTTGGCTGGCAATGTAACGGTGGCCGTTTGCTTCTTGAACATTCTTGAAGACATCGCCTGCTGCCGCTGCTGCCGCTTTTTCCTTCAATTCTGCATTTTCTTTTTGCAATTGACGGAGTTGCTCTTGAAGTCCTTCCACCTTGTGAGGGACTTCCTTAAGTTGAGGGGCTTTCAAGGTTGCTGCGACAGCTTTCAGAGCATCTTCTTGTTCACGGTAAGCTTCAAAGGCTTCCTTACCAGTTACTGCCAAGATACGACGAGTTCCTGATCCGATCCCTTCTTCTTTGACAATCTTGAAGAGACCAATTTCAGAAGTATTGCCTACGTGAGTACCACCACAGAGCTCAACAGAGTAATCACCGATCGTTACAACACGGACTTCTTTACCATATTTTTCACCAAAGAGGGCCATGGCTCCCATTTCTTTAGCAGTATCGATATCTGTTTCAATCGTTTCGACTGCGATCGCTTCCCAAATCTTTTCATTGACTTGTTGTTCAATAGCGCGCAATTCTTCAGGAGTTACGGCTTGGAAGTGGGTAAAGTCAAAGCGAAGGAATTCTACTTCGTTGAGAGATCCTGCTTGGGTTGCATGGTTACCAAGGATATTGTGAAGAGCCGCATGGAGCAAGTGAGTTGCAGTGTGGTTCTTCATAACACGATGACGACGATTGGTATCGATAGCCAAGGTGTATTCTTGGTTCAAGGCAAGAGGAGCAAGAACTTCAACAGTATGAAGTGGTTGTCCATTTGGTGCTTTTTGAACATCTGTCACTGTCGCTACGACGTTTCCTTGAGCATCCAAGATTTGACCATGGTCCGCAACTTGTCCACCCATTTCAGCGTAGAATGGAGTTTCTGCAAAGATCAGTGATGCAGTTCCTTCTGAAACAGCCTCTACTTCTGCATTGTCCGCTATGATAGCCACCAACTTAGAAGGCAATTGGCTAGCATTGTAGTTGAAGCTACTTTCAACTGTAATGTTTTGAAGGGTTTCATTTTGCATCCCCATAGATCCACCTTTGACAGCAGATGCACGCGCACGTTCTTGTTGTTCCTTCATGGCTGCTTCAAAACCTTCACGATCGACTGTCATTCCAGCTTCTTCAGCGATTTCTTCTGTCAATTCTACTGGGAATCCGTATGTATCATAAAGTTTAAAGACATCTTGACCAGCAATCACTGTTTGACCTTTGGCTTTCAAGTCTTCAACGATGGTTTGGGCAAAGTGTTGACCAGAATTCAAAGTACGAGCAAATGACTCTTCTTCACTCTTGATAATTTTTTCGATAAAGTCTTGTTTTTCAAGTACTTCTGGGTAGTAGCTTTCCATGATCTTCCCAACGGTTGGAACCAATTTATACAAGAAGGTTCCTTCAATCCCCAATTTTTGACCATGCATGGAAGCACGACGCAGAAGACGACGAAGAACGTAACCACGTCCTTCATTACCAGGAAGAGCTCCATCTCCAATCGCAAATGAAAGAGAACGGATGTGGTCAGCAATCACCTTGAAGCTCATGTTATCGCCATCTGGATCATAGGTTTTACCAGACATCTTTTCAACTTCACGGATGATCGGCATAAAGAGGTCTGTTTCAAAGTTGGTCTTGGCACCTTGGATAACGGCTACCAAACGTTCCAAACCTGCTCCCGTATCAATGTTCTTGTGTGGCAATTCCTTGTATTCGCTACGAGGAACAGCAGGGTCAGCGTTAAATTGTGACAAGACAATGTTCCAAATTTCGATGTAACGGTCGTTTTCGATATCTTCTGCAAGCAGACGAAGACCGATATTTTCAGGGTCAAAGGCTTCTCCACGGTCAAAGAAGATTTCTGTATCTGGTCCAGAAGGCCCCGCACCGATTTCCCAGAAGTTATCTTCGATTGGGATCAAGTGACTTGGATCTACACCAACAGCGATCCAACGGTTGTATGAATCCTTGTCGTCAGGGTAATAGGTCATGTAAAGTTTGTCTTTGGGGAAATCAAACCATTCCGGACTTGTCAAAAGCTCATATGCCCACGTAATGGCTTCATCACGGAAGTAATCTCCGATTGAGAAGTTCCCCAACATTTCAAACATGGTATGGTGACGGGCAGTCTTCCCTACGTTTTCAATATCATTGGTACGAATAGCCTTTTGAGCATTGGTAATCCGTGGATTTTCAGGTTTGATGGTTCCATCGAAGTATTTCTTAAGAGTGGCAACCCCTGAGTTAATCCATAAAAGCGTAGGGTCGTTTACAGGAACCAAGCTAACAGATGGTTCTACAGAGTGGCCTTTGC
Source organism: Streptococcus sp. 27098_8_186 (assembly GCF_041432055.1). Classification (NCBI taxonomy): domain Bacteria; kingdom Bacillati; phylum Bacillota; class Bacilli; order Lactobacillales; family Streptococcaceae; genus Streptococcus; species Streptococcus sp. 27098_8_186. The sequence continues at coordinate 186,265 of NZ_JAPVYV010000002.1, read as the reverse complement.
TTGCCCAGAAATCAAGCCACATTTGGCGGACTTGTGCACTAGATAATTGTTTCATATTTGTCTCCTAATTTTTTTAAGATTAATTTGCGCCAGCTTCTAACATTTCGACATAATCGATAGCGACACAAAGTGAGATGACTAAATCAGCGTATTCATCCTCATACACCAATACTTGGTAAGTCGAGGTGAGATGAAAGAGTTCCTTGCTAATCTCAGCGACGATTTGATCCCGATCATCGAATAATTTAAAATCTAGATCCCAGATATTTCCTTGTACCCGCAGTCCCAAATCTTCGATATCGTATTTATCCCTGAAGAGCGTCAGCTTTTTATGGATAAAAAAGCGGTCCCCATCCTTCAACTCAACCACAAACTTGGGAAGAAAGCTGATTGTTTTTTTAGCAATGTGGCTCACTTCTTGTCCATTCTTATCATAGATGGTAAAGGTCTTAGGAATCTTAAGAAAAGATCCCTCAACCTGGTACTCAACATTTTCCAACTCATCTTTGATATCGAACCGCTCGCCACCCAATCGAAATTTTTGTTTCACTTGATAGGTTCGCATCTTTTGATCTCCTTTAAAAAGCTCCAGACAACTGCCCATAAACAAAAGACAAGCCACTAAACGAAGGGCGAAAAACCGCGGTACCACCTTCATTCAATGAACTTGTCATTCTTCATTTTATATGCAATTGTCTCAGCCGAGTAGCAAAATCATTTCTCTTCCATGGCTCGCACCCCCGCCACTTCTCTGATTCTGATAAACAATGATTTATTCTCAACTATTTCATTATACAAGTTCCAAAAGGAACCGTCAACTATTTTTTAGATGATGAGCTGCTATTACTTGTTTGAACACCGATATTTTGCAAATATTGGTTAAATGTTGATTTGAAAGCATCATCTTTGACCTTGATATTGGCATTGGTCATCGCTTTTGCAATAATGCTACGGATGTAGTTGGTATCTTGCTTACGACCATCGACAATGATCTCTTTCAAACGTTTTTCGTATTTCTTCCAGTCAGAGCCTTTATCTGTCTTCTTATTCAATTTGACAATATAGTAGCTAGCAGAATAGTTTTGACCTGCTGAAACTGTGATCACATCTGAAATCCCATTTTCATTCAACTTAAAGGCAGCTTCTTTGACTTGAGATGGAATACCTGCTGTTCCTGAATCGAACTTGACTTCGCCACCTTTATCTTTTGTAGCAGTATCTGTTGAATTATCTTTGGCGATTTGGGCAAAATCTGCACCTTCCGCTTTAGCTGCTTCCAACACTTCTTTTGCTTTGTCTTCTGAATTCAACTTGATAATTTGTGCTGTTACTTCTGGTGTGTAGGATTCAAAAGCCGCCTTGTAGTCAGACTCTTTGATATCTTTCTTAGCAGCTTGGTTAACTGCATATTCCAACAACATATTGCTACGGATTTGCTTCTTCGCTGTTTCTTCCGTCAAGCCTTGTTGCGCCAAGTAAGCATCAAATTGTTTACCTAATTGTTTCTTTTGTTTAGCCAATTCTTTATCAACTTCTTTATCAGAAACTTTTGATCCATATTCTTTTTCAAAAACCTTATTGATGGTCATTTGAAAAAGAACTTGTTGAGCTCCTTGGTTGGTTTTGATTTCATCATAGAAATCAGAAACTGAAATCGCGTCGCCTTTCATGGTAACGACATCTTTGTTTGTACCATTGGCACATGCTGCTAGTGTTACGACTGATAGCAAGGTCACAGCACCTGCTACAAGTTTTTTCTTCATGAAAATTATTCTCCGTTCTTTTTAAACTTCTTCTATTTTACCACAAATTAGAGAGAATACCTTAAATTTACCTAAAAGAGCTAGGATCTGGCAAGGTTACTGTCTCTACATTTTTCCGAATCATCAAAATACCATCTCCAAGTGGCACCAAACTAGCGGTCAAATCTGGATGATTGAGAGTCGCATTAAAGAGGTTCTGAAGCCCCCGGTAAATGGTTCGTTGCCCACGACGCACTTCCATGATGTCTTTGGCAACATCTCCTCCTTGGAAAATATCATCCAATACCACGACTCCCCCAACCTCCAAGAGTTCGAGAATTCGTGGTAAAAAGACGATGTACTTAGACTTAGCAGAGTCCATAAAGACAAAGTCATAGGTCTCTGTCAAATCCTGCAAGACAACTACTGCATCTCCTTCAAGCAAGGTGATTTGCTTTCTCTGATCGTATTTAGCCAGATTTTCCTTGGCAAAGCCAATCATCTCTTCATTCCGATCAATAGTGGTAATTTGTGCATCGGGAGCATTTTCAGCCATTAAGAGCGCTGAAAATCCAATTGCTGTCCCAATTTCAAGGATTTTCTTTGGTTGTAAGGCTTGCAGGAGCAGTCTAAAGTAGGCTACCGTTTCATGCGGAATGATGGGAATATTTTCCTTACGGGCGAATGATTCTAATTCCTTTAGAGCACCAGATACCGGCTTTTGACGCGTACGCATAAAGTCAACGATCTCGTCTTTAACGACTGGCCGGCGCATATTGTGGTTAGCATTTTTACTATAAGACTCTACCATCTTATGCGAGTCCTAATTTTTCTACTAGGGCTTCAAATTCATTCAAACGACGTTCGAAGACCGCAAAGGCTGCGTCCAAGTAGTCTTCTTTTTCCATATCCACACCTGCTTTGCGGATAACGTTGAGCGGATAATCAGAGTTTCCAGCTTTCAAGTAGTCGATATATTTGTCGCGATCTTCCTGGGTTCCATGAACAATTTTTTCAGCTAAGGCTGAAGCTGCTGCAAAACCTGTTGAGTATTGGAAAACATAGTAGTTATAGTAGAAGTGAGGAATCCGAGCCCATTCATATTGGATCTCAGGGTTATCTTCTTTTGAAAGACCATAGTATTTTTCATTGAGCTCTGCATAAAGGTTGTTCAAGAACTCACTAGTCAAAACAGTACCTTCTTGATCTGCTTTATGGATAGCATGCTCAAATTCAGCAAACTGCGTTTGACGGAAGACTGTTCCACGGAAGCCATCCAAGAAGTGATTCAAAATAGCAAAGCGAGTTGCATCGTCTTCTACTTCTTCTAACAGACGTTCGGTCAGGATATTTTCATTAGTTGTAGAGGCGATTTCAGCAAGGAAAATTGAATAGTCCCCATAGACATAAGGCTGGGTTTCACGGGTATAGCTAGAATGCATACTGTGACCTGTCTCATGCACCAAGGTGAAGAGATTATCCAATGTATCTTGCCAGTTCAACAACATGAAGGCATTGGTATCATAAGAACCACCTGAATAGGCACCTGAGCGTTTCCCTTGGTTGACATGCACATCGATCCATCGTTCGCTAAAGGCACGTTTTACACGAGAAAGATAGTCCTCACCCAAAACAGCCAAGACTTCTTCTGCTTTGGCCAATGATTCTTCGTAGGTAAACTTGTAGTCTGTATCGGATAATGGCGTATACATATCGTACATCTTCAAGTCTGAGATTCCAAGAATTTTTGAACGCAATTGCACATAGCGTTGCAAGAGTGGCAAATGTTTGTTCACAGCTGCTACCAAGCTATCATAAACACTTTCTGGTACAAAGTTTTCAGAAAGGGCCGCTTCACGGGCAGAAGAGAATTTGCGAACTTTGGCATTAAAGTTGTGAACTTTTACATTGGTTTGCAAGGTTTTAGCATAGGTATGTTGGTACTGTTCATAGACCTTGTAGAGACCTTCGTAAGCTTCTTTACGAACGGAACGATCTTTTGATTCTACCAAAGAAATATAGTTTCCATGGGTTAATTGAACTTCTTCGCCCTTGTCATCATGTACAGTTGGGAAAACAATATCTGCATTGTCCAAGATTTCAAAGGTTTCGCCACCAGCCGCAAAGATCTCACCAGCTCCTGCAAGTAATTCCTCTTCTTTTTGAGACAAGACATGTTCTTTTTTCTCTAGCAAACGATCAAAATAATGACCATATTGTTCTAAGGCTGGAACCTCACTCACAAAGGCTTTGTATTGCTCATCCGTAATGGCCATGAATTCAGGCTCATAGAAGGCAAAGGTTTCACCCAATAAGCTATAAAGAGACATCCCTTTTGATTGGTACTCTTGGTATTTAGCCACTCGTGTGTCTTGGTCATTTTTCATATGAGCATAGACGTAGACCTTTTCTAAACGACGGCTCAATTCCAAATATGCATTGGTTGTATCCAATAGTGTTTGCGCTGAATCCAACAAATGGCCAGCATAGTGGCTTGCTGCTTTAATATCTGCAGCTAAGCTGGCTGCTTCTTCTTCCCAAGCTTGATCTGTCGCAAAAATTGTCGACAAATCCCATTGGTATTGTTCATCAATTTCATTTCGTTGTTTTACCATTTCGATTAATCCTCCAATGGTACTATTTTAGCATAAAATGAACATTTCGGGAGGATTTCTATCTTAGAAAGTTAGCTTTTCTGCTGATCATAAAAACGTGGGGGATAAAGGATCTGAACGGGTTGGATCCCTTGCGACTGATAATAGGTCATAAATTGCTGGTAGTAATCTTTTACATTCTCTTCAATTTGATACAAGTTCTGTGAAAGGATCGGACGACAAAGAGGATAAAAGAAATCCAAGCCTAGTTCTAGCAGATGGTGTCCCTGCAAATAGAGTTCTTCCTGAAGCTTCAGCCACTTTGGGTGACGATAAAAGAGCTGCTGCTGTATATAAGTTAAAAATGTACGATCGAGCTCAACTGCCATATGCTGCATGGGTTGTGAAAGATAAGGGGTCCGTAAGACTTCTAGTAAAGACCTTTGGCCAAAAGGGAAAATTTCTGTTTGATAATGCAATCGCCCTCGTAAATCCTCATGGATGAGGTATTGCAAACGTAGCTCTTTCTTTGTCAGATCCAATTCCCAAAGATGAAACCCCCGATTCTGACTAAAATAAAGAAAACCTGCTTGTAGCTTGGTTAGTCTTTTCTTAAGCCACAACTTTTTACCGAGTAACCAATAGACCTGATAACCGTTAGATCGATAAGCATCGCTTCTCTCCTTCAAACGTTCTAAAGATAGGGAGCTACACTGCACTTCCAAGGCTAAGTTCTTGTCCACTATTAAAAGATCCGCAATTTGTTGAAAATCTGCTAAATAACTTTCTACTTCTGTTCTAGACTCCTTTGAGGCCCAGTTATAAAGGCTGGCTTTTAATTCCAGGTGTTCAAAACTCTCAGCTTCGTGATGATAGGGACAATGCTGTAACTCTACATGGGCAAAATGAGCCCGCAGAACCGTGCCATTTTTAAGACGCACTGGATTGTGACATGCTAGGCAATAGAAGGGACCTTCTGTCACAGCTGGGATCTCTTCCATGCAGTTCCACCGCTTTTGATTGTTATCCATGGCAATAAACATAGTCCTACCTCCTCATCTATATCATTCGAAAAAAATAAGAAAAAGGCTGGAAATTTCCAACCTTTTCTTCATCTTATTCTTCAGAATCTGAATTTGAATCATCACTGTCGTCATCTGCAACAGGAGATTTACCCAATTCTTTCTGCATATCTTTCAATTCTTTACGAGTACTTTCCAACTCGTCTCGAGCATCTTTTAATCTTTCGATCAGAGCTTCACGGTCTTCTTTAGGAACGACATCGCCGTTTAAACCGATGCTGTCCAAGCCTTTATAAAAGATTTCTTTTTGGCTTTCTAATTTTTCCTTCAAGGCGCTAATCGTTGCATCGTATTGCTCTTTTGCAGAACCTGTTACAGAAGCACCTGCTTCTTCAGTATGAGAAACAGATTGGTCCATTACTTTTGCAAATAACTTTTTGAAGTCTCCGACTGTTTTTGCTTTACTGATTTCATCATCTGTTAAAAGACTGGAAGTGGATGTATCTTCTAAATCTGTTGAAGTATCCTTACTTTTTGAAGTAGTGGCAGATTTGCTCGTCACTTTAGTAGTTGATTGACTATTTGAAGTGTCCTTCTTTGTGTCTTGTTTGTTTGAACAAGCAGCTAGTGAAACAATCGTTAAAAGAGCAGCTGTCGATAAGATCATTTTTTTCATAAAATGGTCTCCTTTATATTTATTTTACCTGATTCTACCATCGAATACTTTGATTATCAAATTAATCACTAGTTCTTGATAATAACAAAAAAGTTGGACAAAATACTGTGAAATCAATATTTCTGTCCAACTCCTGGATTATTAGTCATACAATTGTAACAATTTCATTAGTCTACTTTTCCACCAAAAAGACCGTGGGCCTTTCCTTGGGGCATTTTTAAGGCAAAGCTCAGCAAAAAGACGATCCCTACAACACCTGCTAAAAAGAAACTCATGACTTGATAACCACCTTTTTCAATACAGAGGGCTGCGAGGGGTTGTAAAAGAATGGTTCCTAAATAACGAGCTCCTTGGACAATGGCCATGGCAAGAACCAAGTCTTTGCCATTCACCTGTTGGGCGATAAACCGTAAGGAAACCATAATTAAAACCATCCCTGTCGTGTGCTTAGCTAAGAGAGTCATTAGCACTTTTAAGAAGACAGGACTTGGAAGAGCATAGACAGCATATTGAGCGAAAAGAATCCCGATTGGTAGAGCGATCAAAACCCGTAAAGGCCAGTGGTCCATGAATCGATCAGAGAAAAAAATCAAGGGAGCTTCCACTACGACCGAGATAGCCACAACTGTTGAGGCAATATGAACTGGTAAACCACTATCCATCAGCAACTCAGGAATATAGGTATGACCAATATTTCCAACACCTGAAGCCAAGCCAATCAAAATGATAAAGAAGAGGTAAGGCACATTGTGAAGAAGGGGGCGAATAGAAACCGGCTCTTTAACCTTTTCTTCTTTTTTCTCTCTTGTCTTCATCCGAACGGCACTTAGACAGAAAATGCTGAGTACAATGGTGATCAAAACTGTATAATAGACAGCTTGGGGGCTAAACTGATGATAGACCCAGCCGGCTATTTGGACACCGACCGAATAGCCAATGGTTCCCCAAACGCGAATCTTCCCAAAAGCGTATGGACTTTGCGTTGCAAAAACTTCCATCATGGGAGCTGTCCCATTCAAACAGACTAGAACAATTCCATAAAAAACTGTCAACCAAAAGAGATTAGGTGCCCAAAGAAAACCGAAGACACCACCAATGATCACACTCAGACTGAGGGTCGTCATTTTTACGATCCCAAATCGTTCATTGATATACCCAAAGAAGGGTTGTGCTACCATAGATAAGAAAAAGGCAACCGATACCAAGGTCGACACTTGGGTTGCACTATAGTGCTTTCCCATCAAATAGACGGAAATGAGGGTCGTAAAGAGGGAAGTGGACATAAAATAAAAACTATAGAGCAGCATATAAGCCGCATAAGAATTTCGGAATTTTTTCATTTACATCCTTTCTAAAAGTATCATAATGGAACAATGACAAAACCCAACCGACATTCAGTTAGGTTTTATTCTTAATCTATATTATATCGCTTTTGGGCGTCTCTTTTGCGTCGATCTCGACTTTGTTTTTCAATCGAGAGAATGATGACAAGAATGAGAATCGGAATTAAAATCAGGAAGTGATCCAGCGAAAGCCATTTACTGTGCTTAGACGTTGTCTTTTTCCCACTTGCCGTTTCTTTGACAAGTTCTGGTTTGGCTCCTTCTTCCACCTTCATGTCATCTCGGATTCCTTCAGACAAAGTATAGAGATCGTTATCCACTGTCAAATACCCATCTTTTACCGCAAGGGTCGGTTCTTTAGCACCTTTTTTGACCGTTGCATAGAAGGGTTTTTCGAGTCTATAGGTCTTGCCGTCGATCTTCTGGACACCTGCATCCAACAATTTTTTATAGCCAAAATCTTTATAGGCTTTTTCGATCAAAGCATTTCCAAACGGGTGACGGTAGTATTCCCCATCTTGATCTGCCCAATCTCCTACGCCCATAATGACAGCAATTAAGCGCTGATTGCCCCGTTTGATGGTCGCGATATAGTTGAAGGCTCCACGAGGACTTGATCCAGTTTTTAAACCATCCACACCTTTCAAAGCATACTTGGCTCCTGGCAATGAATAATTGTAGGTATCAAAGGTTTCCTCATACGGAGTCCCTTTTTTGACCGTAACTTGTGCTTGATTGGTATAGTTTAAAATATCTGGGTATTTATTGATAAAATGATAGACCAGAATTCCTAAATCACGCGCAGTTGTCTGGTTAGCAGCGTCATTTGGATAATTGTTTACCGGATAGTAGCCTTGCAAGGTGGAGATGGCTGCCCCACTCGGGTTATTCCAGACCGTATTGGTCATCCCTAATTCCTTAGCCTTGGCATTCATGCGCTCGATAAAGGCATCTGGATCATTGTTGGACATGAGATTAGCCAACATGAGGGTCGACACATTTGAGGATGGAACCACTGTCATGGTAATCAACTCCGGAATTGTATAGTCTACCCCAGCAACAATATTATTGTTGGAGATCTCATAGATCTTTCCGATTGCTTGGTCTGAAGCGGTCGCCTTGATCACTGTATCCTTACCGATCTTGCCACTTGCCATATCTTCAAACAAGAGATAGAGCGTCATGAGCTTACTCATGCTTGCAGGATCTCTGGGTTCATCGATATTGTCTTTCCAAAGAACATTTCCCGTATTTCCGTCAATAATGAGCGAAGAATGCGGGCGGTTAATGGCTTGGACATTGTCATTTGGATACATCTTTTGCGCCATATCCACCAATTCATCCGCACTCGCTAGAATTGGCTGACACAAGAGACTCAGAAGGAGGCAAATATGGATCAAATATTTTTTTATCATAAACTTTTCCTTTATAACAGACTATTCAGCTGGGAGCTAAAACAAGCTTCTAGCCCTCATGCCCTTTCCTCTTGTCTCCCAGTAGATGAAAAGAGCTAATCCCAGCAGATAATTACTTGTATTGTACCATACTTTAAAGCAGAAAAAAACCTATCTGACCCGAATAAATCGGCGATAGGTCCTTTTTTTATCGACTTAACAAGCTCAAGGCTTCCTTATCCGCAATAATGGTCACATTTGGATGTCCTTGAAGGGCACTAGCTGGCACTTTTTCTGTCCTTTCACCTTCTACCGTACCTTTGATCGCTTGGGCTTTTGATTCCCCATAAGCAAACAAAACAATTGATTTCGCAGCTAAGATATTGGCAATCCCCATCGAAATGGCTTGAGTTGGTACATCTTCGATCTTATCAAAGAAACGAGAATTGGCTTCAATCGTAGAGTCATCCAACTGAACTAAGTGGGTCTGACTGTCAAAGGATGTTCCTGGCTCATTAAAACCGATATGTCCATTGCGCCCAATACCTAAGATTTGGAGGTCCACTGGATGGTCTTCGAGTATTTTGTTATAGCGGATGACTTCCTGATCGGCAGATTCTTCTACACCTGATGGGAGAAAACTTTCTTTGAATGGTTTGGCATCAAAGAGATTCTTCTCCATGAAATAACGATAAGATTGAGGATCATCTCCCGTCAACCCTACGTATTCATCTAAGTTAACACTAATTAGGTTAGACAGATCCAAATCACTTTCACGAATTTGTTTATAAAACTCAAGGGGACTGCTTCCAGTCGCAAGACCTAAGGTTTGAGCACCTTTCTGTAATGTTTCTTTCAATATATCAAAGGCAACTTTTCCACCCTCAATTTGGTCCTTTACTTCAATAATTTTCATTGGATAGTCCTCCTATTTCTCTATGCTTTTATTATATGGTATAGACCAATTTTTGTCAAGTGAAACCGCTATCTTTTTCTGGCGTTTTTTTCATTTTCAAGTCGATTCGTGATATAATGGAAGGTATGATTGTATCACTATTATTCATCATTTTTTTGATCGGACTCCTTGTCTTTCTCTTATCTTTCTTGATTCATCAAAGAAAGATTCTCAAGGTCCTGATCTTTTTGATGGGAATCTGCCTGATACTCTTAGCTGTCGGGACTACCATCTATCTACTCACAAATTTATTATAAAAGGAGCGCAAATGAATACCAACGACTTTGACTTTGATTTGCCCGAAGAACTGATTGCCCAAACCCCTCTTGAAAAACGAGATGCCTCTAAACTCTTGATTCTCGATCGAAAAACAGGGCAATTCCAAGACCGTCATTTTGATGCCATTTTAGATGAATTGGAGCCAGGAGATGCTCTTGTCATGAACAATACGCGTGTTCTACCTGCCCGCCTTCATGGAGTCAAACTTGAAACAGGTGGTCACGTCGAATTCCTTCTCCTTAAGAATACACAAGACGACTGTTGGGAAGTCTTGGCAAAACCTGCAAAACGCTTAAAGGTAGGTGCCACAGTCAGCTTCGGAGATGGTCGCTTGACCGCAACTGTTGAGGAAGAATTAGAGCACGGAGGTCGCATCGTACGCTTCCATTACCAAGGGATCTTTTTAGAAGTTCTAGAAAGCCTTGGCGAAATGCCACTTCCTCCCTATATTCATGAAAAGCTTGCTGACCGTGAACGCTACCAAACCGTTTACGCCAAAGAAAATGGTTCTGCTGCAGCTCCAACGGCAGGTCTTCATTTCACCCAAGAATTGCTCCAAAAGATTGAAGCAAAAGGGGTTCACCTGGTCTATTTGACCCTTCATGTGGGCCTAGGAACCTTCCGTCCAGTATCTGTGGACAATCTTGAAGACCATGAGATGCACTCTGAATTTTACCAACTTTCTGAAGAGGCTGCTGCTACCCTTCGGCAGGTAAAAGCTGCAGGAAAACGTATCGTAGCCGTCGGAACGACTTCTATTCGGACCCTTGAAACGATTGGTAACAAATTTGATGGAGACATCCAGGCCGATTCAGGTTGGACTAATATTTTTATCAAACCAGGTTATGAATGGAAAGTCGTCGATGCCTTTTCAACCAACTTCCACCTTCCAAAATCAACTCTGGTCATGTTGGTTTCTGCCTTTGCTGGCCGTGAATTAACCCTAGAAGCATACCACCATGCTATTCAGGAACGCTACCGGTTCTTCAGTTTTGGGGATGCTCTGTTCATCAAGTAAAGGAGTCACTCATGAATAAAATTGAAAGCCGCCACCGCTTGATCCGCTCTATTATTTCTGAGCGTAGGATTCATACCCAACAAGAACTTCAAGAAGCCTTAGAGGCCAATGGCGTTCTCGTTACCCAGTCCACCCTTTCACGGGATGTCAAATCCTTGAATCTAGTAAAAATTAACGAGGGGGATAGTTCCTACTATGCCATGAACACCATCGCTCCTTCCCGTTGGGAAAAGCGACTGCGGATGTATATGGAAGATGCCTTAGTCATGTTGCGGCCCGTTCAAAACCAGGTCGTTGTAAAAACTCTTCCAGGTCTTGCCCAATCCTTTGGAGCTATCTTAGATGCATTGGAACTCCAAGAAATTGTAGCCACCATCTGTGGAGACGATGTCTGTTTGGTTATCTGCGAAGACAATCAAGGAGCTTTGGATTGTTTCGAAAAATTAAAAGAATTCACCCCACCCTTCTTCTTTAGTAAATAAAAAGTTTGGAAACCAAGTTTCCAAACTTTTTATGTTGTAGCTAAGCGTTGAATGGCTTCTCGATAGATTTCCATCGCAGCATAGAGATCGTCAATTTTTGCTCGTTCATTGGCTTGGTGCTCGGTCTGTTCTGCACCTGGGAAAAGAGCCCCAAAAGCGACACAATTTTCCATGGTCCGCGCAAATGTCGCACCACCAGAAGACATGGCTGGCGTCTTATCACCAGTTTCTTCCTGATAGACTGCCATCAAAGAGCTGACTAAAGGACTATCCAAAGGAACATATAAAGGAGCCAAATAATCAAACTCTTCATATGACAACTGATAACTAGCTGCAATTTCTCGCAAACGAGCTACTAAGGCATCCTTGTCTGCTAAGACGGGGATCCGGATATCAATCCCGATTTCCGATTGTTCTTGATCGATGACAAGGGTCGCAAGATTGAAGGAAAGATCGCCACTTGGTTCATCTGTAATTCTGCCAAATAGAGCTTCTCCCGTTGCATCCTCACCAACAGCATCTGCGATAAAGAGCAAGGCTGGGTGGGGTTGGATGAGGGATAAACTTTCCGCTAAACCGACAATGGCATTCACTCCTTCAGCTGCATCTTTAGAGTGCTTGGAAACACCCAAAACTGTTACAGAATCTTCTGTTTGGCTATACTGAACCCCACTTTGATCCAAAACAGGAAGCAACTCTTCCAAACGATGACCAGCATAAGTCGCCTTGTCTGGAACAACATTGAGGGCCTGACCAGCCTGTAAGGGAAGATCGTCCCAACCTGGACCATGCAATTTCACTTGTAATAAGCCTTTTTCAGCATAGGTTAATGGGAAAGAGGAATCCGGTGCAAATCCAAGATTTGCTTGCTCTTCGATTTGGTTGTAGCGATTCATACAGCGCCACAAGGTTTCTTCATCCGTTCCAAAGATAAAGCGGATTCGTTTGGTAAACTGGATACCATCATCCAGCAAACTCTTAACTGCATAAAGGGCAGCGAGGGACGGCCCCTTGTCATCCTGCACACCGCGACCTACTAGATAGTCACCTATAACAGTCGCTTCAAAAGGTGGCGTTTGCCAATCTTGTAAATCACCGGCTGGAACAACATCCAAGTGACAAAGAACGGCCAGGAGTTCTTCCCCCTGACCGATCTCTGCATATCCATAGTATCCTTCAGGATCTATATATGTTTGAAAACCTAATTCTCGAGCAAGCTCTAAGGTTTTTTCTAGGACATCTTGGATAGCTTGTCCAAACGGTGTTCCATTTTCCCCTTCATTTAATACAGAAGGGTAAGAAATGATGGTTTGGAGCGAGTTTAAAAACTGCTCTTTTACATCGTCCTTTATTCTATTTTTCATGAAACACCTACTTTATGCTATTGCAAGAATGGAACCATTGTTCCTAGTAGAAGAAGGGCAATGGTGATCACAACAATCGCTACGACCAATTTACCCATGAATTTCCACCATGCACTCAAGTCAATACGTCCAAGAGCAAGAGCCCCCATTACGATACCTGAAGTTGGTGCGATTAAGTTCAAGACACCAGATGCAGATTGGTAAGCTGTGACAATCAAGCTACCTGGTACATTGACGAATTTACCAAGAGGTGCCATGATACCCATTGTTGCGCTGGCAAGACCAGACGATGATGGGATCAAGAATGACATTGGCAAGTAGAAAATGTAAGTCAAGACAATGAACAATTGAGATGAAAGACCTTTAAGTCCTTCTTCACCCCAGTGAAGAATTGTCGCAGTGATCATACCGTCGTTCATGATGACTTGGATACCACGTGCTACCGCTACGATAAGAGCAACACTCAAGAGGTCAGCTGCACCATTCATGAAGGATGAAATGATTTTATCTTCTTTCAAGCCATAAATGATACCAACAAGGATTCCCATAAAGGCAAAGAGCATAGCTGTTTGAGGGAAGTACCATGTACCAAGAGCATCTGTGTTACCGATCAATTGACCAAGCACTGGAACTTTATGGAGAGATTCGTTAAAGTTTTCAAAGAATGTAATACCCAAATCTTTGAATGGGATAAATCCAGCAACCATGATAACGAATGTTGAAATGAAGACGAGCAAGACACGTTTTTGTTTCTTGTTCATTTGTGAAGGAATTTCTTCGCCACTATCAACGTTGAAGTGTTTCAAATCTTCTTCACGAGTTGCATAGGTGAGAGATTTGGTTGGGTCTTTTTGAACCTTATCTGCATAACGATATACATAGTATGTGCTAAGGGCTGTCAAGACAATCCAGAAGATTACACGGAGCAAGAGACCTGAGGCACTTGAGATACCTGCAGTGTCAGAAGCGATAACTGTTGCAAATGGGTTCAATGTTGACGCCAAACATCCGATTTGTGATCCTAAAAGGATAATGGCTACCCCTGTTAAGCTGTCAAAACCAACGGACATCATAACAGGTACAAGAAGTGGATAGAAGGCCATGGTTTCTTCACCCATACCATAAGTTGTCCCACCAAGGGCAAACAATGGCATCAAGATCAAGATCAACATTTTTTCGCGGCCTTTGTATTTACGAACGATAGAAGCAATCCCTACATCAAGGGTACCTGTTTCGTTCACAACTCCAAGGAAACCACCGACCATCAAGATGAAGAAGGCTACGTCAATCGCTGCACTAGTTGGTGCTTTACCAAGCATGGCATTGATCGGAGCCATCAAGACATCCCAAATCCCTTGAGGATTTTGTTTCACAGATTCATAACTACCTGCGATGATGGCACCAGCTTTATCAACCTTGTATTGACCAGCTGGAATGATCCAAGTTAACACTGCCATAATGGCAATGATAATTAACAATACGGAAAAAGATGAAGGCATCTTAAATCCTTTTTTCGTTTTTTCACTCATTTGTCTTCCTCCTAACGCAACAAAGTGTGAGTGATGTTTTACAAGAGTCTCTTGTAAAACGCTTACCTATAGACTTATTCTATCACAATAAGCTTTAAAATACTAGTTTTTTCCTAATTTTTCATTAGTCTTTTTGGATGATTGTTCCACTTTCAGACTCAATCAAAGCTCCAAGGTTTTCAAGGGATGTAATAACTGCTTTTCCTTCCGGGCGACCATTGACGAAGGCAATGGCAGCTTCTACCTTAGGAAGCATGCTTCCTGGTGCAAATTGGTCTTGTTTGATATATTCTTCCAATTGAGCCACATTAACATGTTCCAATTTTGCTTGATCTGGTTTGTTGTAGTTCACAAAGACATAATCGACACCAGTCAAGACGATGAAGAGGTCTGCTTCTACTAATTCAGCCAAACGTTGAGATGCAAAGTCTTTATCGATGACAGCTTCAACACCAGATAAACTACCATCTGCTTCTTTCACAACTGGGATACCACCACCACCGGCAGCTACAACGACTTGACCGTCGTTCAACAAAGTGCGAATGGTATTGATTTCTTTGATATCCACTGGTTTTGGTGAAGCCACAACTTTACGCCAGCCACGACCAGCATCTTCTTTGAAAGTTGCTCCTGATTTTTCAGCTTCTGCTTTTGCTTCTTCTTCTGAGTAGAATGGACCAATTGGTTTGCTGAGGTTGACAAAAGCTGGGTCGTTCTTATCAACAACGACTTGTGTCACAACAGAAGCCACGTCTTTTTCGATTCCTTCTTCAAGAAGAGCATTTTGAAGAGCATTTTGAAGCCAGTAGCCAATGCTTCCTTCAGTCATAGCAACTAATGAATCAAGTGGGAAAGCAGGGTTCTTTTCAGAGTTTGCTGCCAAGTGTTGGAGCAAGAGGTTCCCTACTTGAGGACCATTTCCGTGAGTGATGATCAAGTCATCCCCATTTTTAATTAATTTGACTAAGTGTTTTGCTGTTTCTACAAGCGCTTCTTGTTGAGCTTGAGCAGAAGGATCAGATGATAGAATAGCATTTCCTCCCAAAGCAACGACGATTTTTCTTGACATAAGTTTTCCCTTTCTATAAAAAATAGGGGCAGGACTAAAGCTAGCAGTCCAGCCCCTATAGCTGTTGGTATACGGTTATAAAGTCTTAAACTTTTGGAATGTACAAGTTACCAAGAGTCGCTGCCATAACCGCTTTGATGGTGTGCATACGGTTTTCAGCTTGGTCAAAGTGACGAGCATATTTGCTACGGAACACTTCGTCAGTAACTTCCATTTCTTCTACGCCGAATTTTTCAGCTACATCTTTACCGTAAACAGTATTTGTATCGTGGAAGGCTGGCAAGCAGTGCAAGAAGATCAAGTCTTCATTATCAGCTTTCTTAATCAAATCCATATTTACTTGGTAAGGTTTCAAAAGGGCAACACGTTCTGCAAATTTGTCTTCTTCACCCATTGATACCCAAACGTCAGTGTAAAGTACATCTGCACCTTTCACAGCTTCGTCAGCATCTTCAGTGATTAAGATATGAGCGCCACTTTCTTTTGCAAATCCTTCTGCCAATTCAACGATTTCTTTTTCTGGGAAGAGTTCTTTTGGTGAGAAGATGTGTACGTTCACTCCAAGGATAGCACCTGTTACAAGAAGGCTGTTCGCAACGTTGTTACGTCCATCACCACAGTATACAAGTGTCAAACCCTCCAAACGTCCAAAGTTTTCTTGAACTGTCAAGTAGTCTGCAAGCATTTGAGTTGGGTGCCATTCGTCAGTCAAACCATTCCATACTGGAACACCTGAGAATTCAGCCAATTCTTCAACCATACGTTGGCTGAAACCACGGAATTCAATACCGTCAAACATACGTCCAAGAACTTTAGCAGTATCTTCTGTAGATTCTTTTTTACCAAGTTGGATGTCGTTTGCACCTAGGTATTCTGGGTGAGCACCAAGGTCGATAGCTGCTGTTGTGAAGGCAGCACGAGTACGAGTTGAAGTTTTTTCAAACAAAAGCGCAATGTTTTTACCAGCAAGATAGTGGTGTTCAATGTTGCGTTTTTTAAGGTCTTTCAAGTGAGCTGAAAGTCCGATGAGGTATTCTAACTCTGCGCGTGTAAAGTCTTTTTCTGCCAAGAAGCTACGTCCTTGGAACACTGAATTTGTCATTCTATTCGTCTCCTATTTTCTTTCTAGTATTGATCAGTCAGAAGGAAGAGCTGATCTCTATAGACCAGCTCCCGGTCTTCTCTATTAGATTTCTTCACGTTCAAATGGCATTGACATACAACGAGGTCCACCACGACCGCGAACCAATTCACTTCCGCGGATCTTAATCAAACGAAGTCCGTATTCTTCTAATTTCTTGTTTGTAACTGTGTTACGATCGTATACAACTACCACACCAGGTGCGATTGTAAGAGTATTAGAACCGTCGTTCCATTGTTCACGAGCAGCTGCAACCACATTGCCATCACCACAAGGGATCAATGTAACTTTTTCAACACCAAGGTTTTCAGCAAGCAATTCAGCCAAATCACCTTTTTCTTCAACAATCTTCAATGCTTCATTTTCATATGTTACAGAGAAGACGCGAAGGTTGCCTTGGATTTCTGGGTGGATTGTGAATTTATCGTAGTCCACCATTGTGAATACTGTATCCAAGTGCATGAATTTACGGTTGTTCGCAAATTCGAAAGCCAATACTTTCTTGAAGCCAACGTTCTTCTTGAAGATGTTTACCAACAATTTTTCAATTGATGCAGCATCTGTACGTTGTGAGATACCAACTGCCAAAACATCTTTAGAAAGGACCAATTCGTCCCCACCTTCGATACGAGTGTCTTCTTCACGGTTGTATACCAATTCTACATTACCACCATATACTGGGTGATATTTGAAGATGTATTTACCATACAAAGTTTCACGGTTACGTGTATCAGCATACATGTGGTTCAATGATACTGCATTCCCAATTGTAGCAAATGGGTCACGTGTGAAGTACAAGTTTGGCATTGGATCAATCGCAAATGGGTAGTCAGATTCAACAAGGTCTGTCAAGCCTTTGTCAGCTTCTGGAATTTCTGGAAGCTCAGCTTTTTGGAAACCAGCCATTGTTTTTTCAACCAATTCTTGGTTGTCTTCAATACCACGAAGGATTTCGCGAATAGCGTTTTTAGTTTGGCGACCACGAATGTTTGCTTCATCAAGATATTCTTCGATGAATTGTTCGCGAATTTCTGGAGTAGTCAATGACTCAGCTGCCAATTTTTCAAGATAAAGTACTTCGATTCCTTCGTTACGAAGCGCTTGAGCAAAATTGTCGTGTTCTTTTTGTGCATCTTCCAAGAATGGAATATCATCAAAAAGAAGACGCTCTAGATAGTCAGGCATCAAGTTTTCCAACTCTTTACCTGGACGGTGCAACATTACTTTTTTCAGTTTTCCAATTTCTGAGAAAACATGAATTGGTTTAGTTGACATCTGTCATCCTCCTTTTTTCTTTGAGCTTGTTCACAAGCTTATTACAATTGTTATTATAGTCTTTATTGATACCGCTTTCACAAAGGATTCTGCTTTTTGAACGCAAAGAATTTGGCATTTTTTTGAATCTTTCCTATTTTTTAGTTAATATGAAGCGTTTTCTTTGCATATTTTGCCTTTTATATTATTTTTATGAATATATATTTTTTTGTAAAAAAATAAAAAAGATCAACAAATTAGTTGATCTCTTCAAAACTCTTTAAAAAGTAGGCTGTATCTAGAAAAGTTAGTTGTTTTCTCTCATACTGGACCTTATGAGAATCGATGAGTTTCTTTAAAACTTGATTGACGGTTTCTCGAGTTGTGGCTGCTAGTTTAGCCATTTCCTTCATACTAATTGGAAATGGAAGTTGATTTCCTAGACTTTCATAGTCCTTGCACAGAATGGCTAAGGATTGAATCACGCGCTCACTAGCACTAGCTGTCACGACATTGCGCAAGCGCAACTCTTGAAATTCTAGGATGGAAGAGAGCTTTCTCATAATAAAGAGCAACTGCTCCTTACTCTCTTGGGCATATAATTCATAGAGATTAACGGGGATCACGAAACAACGCAAATCCGTCACCGCACTAGCAGTATAGTGGTAACGCTCATCCTGGAACATCCCACCATAAGGGAACAAAGCCCCCCTCTTTATATAATCCATATAGGAGAATTGGTCAGACGAATCAAATTGCTCAATACGAGCAAAGCCTTTTGCCAGAAGAAAAATGCGCTCCCGCTTATCTCCTGCATAAAATAAAATTTGTCCCTTAGGGATATCCCTGGCATGAATTTCAACAGCTAATTTATCAAATAGCTCCACTGGTAGCGCAGAAAAGGCTGGATGCGAGCGAAGCAACTGGTAATCTTCCTTTGTAATCATGTCTATACTTCCTCTTATTACTATTATTAGTATAACATACTTTTTATAGAAAAGGGAAAGAAGTCTCTATCGAACAGAAAAGTAATTCGAAACACCAAGTAATTGTCATGACACTTTGTTAGAAAAAAAGGCCTGAGTATAACTCAGACCTTCTGTCGATTATTCATTCATATTGACGCGATGCCATTCATTAATAACATAAGCCAATTGACCCAATTGATAAAGACCAACACCACTGATTTCAGAACTTTCTGGAGTCGTCCCTCCAAGGCCTGCAGTATAGATGGCAACTAAATAAGGAGTCGATTCATGGACAATGGCATCCACATTGAGCGCTTCAGCCACATAGCCTGGTTTTTGTTGGATCACCAAGTCTGGCAAGAATTTCTTATAGTACTCGCCTGGGAAAGATTCCCCAATCAATTCCAGCAAATCTGCATATTTTTCTTGATGATTCCAAAGATATTCCAAGACATGGATGTAATAATCCGTTGTCGTTTTATTATCTTCGCTAAAGGTTTTAACCTCTGGTGAACGGGATTGACCATAGCGACTGAATAACTTACGCGCTTGCTCCATTCCCCCTAAACGATCTGCTAAGGCATAGGCAGGGGTATTTTCAGAGTAAACCAATGAATAGCGTTGCATATCAGGAATAGACATGGCACCATCGAAGGCAGCAACGTAATTGTCATGCTCCCCTACATATTCATAGTAAGTATTGGTAATGTCAAACCGGTCTGTTAAATTGAGTTTGCCTTTTGCGACCTCATCCACCACCAACATGTTTAATGGTAGCTTATAGGTGCTTCCTCCAGTCATTGGTTGGAGATCATTCATGGCAAATTGCTCTCCTGTAATGGCATTGCGATAAGTGAAGGCAACTTGTGATGGATCAATTTCACTTTCTGCTAGGAAATCCTGAACAACCTCTACCAAACCTTTATTAGCATAATCATAGACTAAGCCATACTCATTCATTGTCTCCCTGTCAGCATCTAGCACCGCTTGCTTGGCTTCAGGAGATTTGATACGTGGCTTTTTTGTCTCAGGGGTAGACTTTTCGATATCTTGTTCTTTTGCTTCTTTTGTTTTCTTTGCTTTTTTGTCGATTGCTGATGCTGTTGGTTGCGTAACATGCAAGTAGCCCAGTGTACCCGTTCCCGCTATGCACAATATAATACTGATCGCAATCATGATCGAGCGTAGCTTCAAATAGTTTTTCATATAAGTTTTATTATAAAAGATTCTACAAAAAATAACAAGGCATATCAGGTGAGGAAAACGATTTCTCCTTAAATACCTTTTTACGCTACCTCTAGACTGTCATTTCCGTTTAAAGGAGCCCATAATCAGCTTAGCGATCTCACGCGCAATCGTTCGGAATAAGGAACTCAAGAAGGAATCTTTTGCCTTTTCAAGACTAGATTTTCTTGGACGACCTGGACTACGTTTTTGAGCCGCCTTATCTGCTGCAGCCTCTTCCTTTTCTGCTTCTTTTTGCTCTTTTTCTTGTACTTCCTTGCTTGCTTTAGCTGCTAATTTTTCATAGGCAGATTCCCGATCAATCGTCGTCGCATACTTTTGATGGAAAGGCGATGTTGTGATCAAGGCCAATTGTTCACTCTCATTTAAGAGGTCAAAACTCGATTGAGGAGAGAGAATATAAGCACGCTCAACCACACTAGGCTGTCCCTTTTCATTCAGGAAAGAAACCAAGGCTTCCCCTGTCCCTAATTCTGTGATTACTGTTTCTGTATCAAAGTCTGGATTCGGACGAAAACTTTGGGCAGCAACCTTAATCGCCTTCATTTCTTTTGGTGTATAAGCTCGAAGTGCATGCTGAACACGATTTCCAAGCTGTGCCAAAACAGATTCTGGGAGATCTTGAGGATTTTGGGTAATAAAGTAAATCCCTACACCCTTAGAACGAATCAGTCGTACCACTTGCTCGACCTTCTCAAGAAAGAGCTTGCTTGCATCCTTAAATAGGAGATGAGCTTCATCAAAGAAGAAGACCAGTTTTGGCTTTTCAGGATCCCCAACCTCTGGAAGTGTTTCAAAGAGACGAGACAGCATCCAAATCAAAAAGGTTGAGTACAATTTTGGTGAATGAAAAAGCTTTGTAGCCGAAAGAATATTGATATAACCACGACCAGATGCATCGAGTTGCATGAAGTCATTTAAATCAAGTGCTGGCTCTCCGAAAAACTGGTCTGCTCCTTCTTCTTCAAGAACCAAGAGACTTCTTTGGATCGCTCCAACAGATTGTTTGGTGATATTGCCATATTGGGCCGAATAGTCTGAGCTGTGTTCATAAACTTCCCTTAAAAGGCTTTGCAGGTCCTTCAAATCAATCAAGGGCCAGTCTTTCTCTTGGGCCACTTTAAAGACAATTGCAAGAATTCCTGATTGGGTTTCATTCAAATCAAGCAAACGAGAAAGAAGCAATGAGCCCATCCCTTCGACAGTCGCCCGAACAGGATGACCAGCTTGGCCAAAGACATCCCACAATCGAACTGGGAAGGCTTGTGGCTCAAACGGCTCTGTGATACCAAGCAGCTTGTAGCGTTCTTCCAGTTTTGGTGTCCATTGCCCGGCTTTGGCTAAGCCAGATAAATCTCCCTTGATATCAGCTAGAAAGACCGGAATGCCTTCTTTGCTTAATTTTTCTGTTAGAACCTTGAGAGTAACCGTTTTTCCTGTCCCAGTAGCTCCTGCAATTAAGCCATGACGATTCAACATCCGCAAATAGATAGGCGTCTCAACTGTTCCTTTGGTAATGGTAATACTAGTCATTTCATTTCTCCCTGAATGTTTCAGTTTTCATTTTAAGGTTTATCTTTTCCTTGCCTAGGCCCTTCAAACCAGGCTTCTAACAAGTAAGACACACTCCTACTAGTGTATCATTTTCCTGTCCAAACGCAAGAAATTATACTCCGATTTTTCGGATGTAAACAAAAAAATCTATAAGAGCCAATACTCGCTCTAATAGATTCCTTCATTTTATTATTTTGCTGCTGCAAACAAGTCATTAACTTTATTCCAGTTGATCACTGAGAAGAAAGCTTTGATGTAGTCAGGACGTACGTTACGGTATTTTACGTAGTAGGCATGTTCCCAAACATCCAAACCAAGGATTGGTGTTTTTCCTTCAGAGATTGGTGTATCTTGGTTTGCTGTTGAAGTGACTTCAAGTTTACCTTCTTTGTTGACAACCAACCATGCCCAGCCAGAACCAAAACGTGTCGTTGCTGCTGCTGTAAAGGCTGCTTTGAAGTCTTCAAATGAACCAAATGTGGCATCAATCGCTGCAGCAAGTTCTGCTGAAGGAGCTGTTTGTTCTGGAGTCATCAATTCCCAGAAAAGAGCGTGGTTCAAATGACCACCACCATTGTTGATCACAGCTTGGCGAATGTCAGCTGGAATGGATTCAACATCAGCTAACAAGCTTTCAAGGTCTTCTCCAATTTCAGGATGTTTTTCAAGAGCTGCATTCACATTGTTTACATATGTTTGATGGTGTTTATCATGGTGCAAATGCATGGTTTCTTCATCGATATAAGGTTCCAATGCATCATAAGCATATGGTAATTCTGGTAAAATGATAGCCATTTTATGGTCCTCTTTTCTTTATTACTGACTTGATGATAACACAAACAGCTAAATTATTCAACTAATCTGCCTGCGATTTCATTCATCGTTAGACGCTATTTGCCACTTTTAAAAGTGCCAAATCAAATAAGTAGTCTTTATCATACGTTCCACTTTTAATTGCATAATCCGTCTCGATGAAGGTCATCATGGCCTGCTTCAAAAAGGACAGGGAAAGTTTGCGGCTATCCCGTAAGGCAAACTTCACCTGATATGGATTGACCTTGCGTCCTGACAACTCCGACAAGCTCGCTACGATTTGGTTTTCGGATTGACCTTCTTCTGAAAATATTTTTACTTGAGAAAACATTCGGAATTGACTCAACAGAATAGCAATCAATTTTATTTCATCTTCTCCTTGTAAGCGGAGATCTTTCACCAAATTCCGAGCTTGATCGATTTGGCGTTTGAGAATCATTTGGGTCAGATCAAAAATATTATCTTGCAAGGTTTTGGGAACAACCTCCTCAATATCTTCGAGGGTAATCTGACCATCCTCTTTATAAGCCTGCAAAAGAGCGAGATTCTTCTGTAACTCTCCAAAATCATAGCCAGATTTTAAGAGTAGTTGGTCCAAGGAATCGCCCACAAACTGCAGGCCCAATTCTTGGGCTTGGCTTGCAAAATAGCGCTTTACCTCTTGCTCTTTAGGAGTCGCCGCTTCAATGATTTGGGCATCCCGTTTTAGGAGTTTGACCAAGCGACGCTTACTATCTAATTTCCCTTCTGCAAATATCAGCAAATGGGTCGATTCAGAAGGATTTTCCAGGTAGTTTTCAAATTGCTTCAGATCTTCATCGGTTAAATTGCGTTTTTTGGCAGTGGTCAAATCCAATAAGTGATCCAAAATCACGATTTTTTCATCTGCAAAAAAGGGAAGACTGACCAAATCTAGCTCGACTTCAGCATAGGAGGCTTCCTTCATATCAAAATAAGAATAATTCAAATCCGAGGGATCATAGCCTATTTTTTTTAAAATTTCTTTTTTTAACCATTCAAATTGACCTACATCCTCGCCCGTCAAGACAAGAATAGGAGGCAGGGTTTGAACCGTCAGATGTTTAGTGTCGGTAATTGCTTGCATGAAACTCTCTTATCTTTATCAGTTTAGTGGATTTCGTGTTCAGCAGCCATTCTTTGTTCCAATGGTGGTTTTTCATCAGACAAATCAGGTGCTGCTACAAAATTAGGGATTTGCTCAAACGAGTTGCCTCCAAAGCTCCCCCCTGTCGTTGTGACTTGTGGTTCAGAAGCCACTCCCATAGGAGTTTCTACTGGTTGCGGGAAGGTGTTTTTCCCTGGAAGCATCATGAGAATCAATAGAGAAATAACTGTAATCACCCAAAGAAATAGGAAAATATCTAGGCCCGTCAACAAATAGAGCAGAACCGGACCAAGGTTCAAAAAGATCCAAGACCAATGGATCCCAGCATCCCGCAAGCGACGTACACAAATGGCTTGACTGGGTACTAAAATGAGGAAGTAAAAGAATGCTAAGAAAGCGAGCGCCCATAAACCTGTCTTAGAATGAACAGTTGAAAAATTGAGCGTTTCTTGAGCATTTTGATGAGATAATGAGGCCACGATGTAAAAGACCCAAAGAGGCAACGAAATCAGGGAATTCCAGAAAAAAGCTAGCCAAAAATGGGCCCGACTGGTCTTACTTGAAAAATCTGCATACTGTATCCAAAATTGCTTAAATGCGTTCATACGATTCTACCTTTACATTGATTTCACTTTCTATAATAGCAATTTTCAGCATAGAAAGCAAACCTCTCCTCATCTCTAGCGGACCGTTTCTACCCTCCAATGGTCCCATCCAATCAAGCGAATTGCTCCTCTTTCATCGGTACGAAGATAAGAAATAGAGCGTTCCTCTAGACGATCGAGCAATTCTTTATGGGGATGCTGGTAGCGATTTTTCTTTCCAACAGAGATCAAGGCCAACTGAGGATGTAACTGGTCTAAAAACACATCACTAGAGGAACCTTTAGATCCGTGGTGGCCTACTTTCAAGACATCTACTTGTAATTGTGGATCGTTTTCCAATAGTTTTTTCTCTCCAGCTTCTTCTAGATCACCCGTGAACAAAAATCGTTTCTGATAGAACTGCCCATAGAGGACAATCGAATCATCATTTTTACCATCCCCCACTTCATCAGGGGATAAGACTTCTAGATGATGATCAAAAATAGGAAGTCGATCCCCTCTCTGGACTACTTTAATCGGACTATGAAGCTGTTTCAATTTCTCTCGAAATTGAGAATTGGTTAGACTGCCTGGACTGACATACACTTTTTTAACTGGGATTTGTTTGGCGACCTCCACCATATCACCCATATGGTCCTGGTCTGTATGAGTCAAGACCAGCGCATCGATTTTTCCAACACCTCGACTCTTGAGATATGGAATCAAGGTTTGATCCGCATTAGCAGATTGACTGCGCTCTTGCCACTTGTCTCCACTTTTAAAAGTGACGCGTCCTCCGACATCAATTAATATGGTTCTTCCTTTCCAATCGCGTAAAAAGATACTGTCTCCTTGACCGATATCCACCATGGTGATCTCATTTTCTAAAGGATGTTTGGTCCAACAAAAGATGAGTAGAATCATGCCTATTACCAGAAAACGAAAGTTCTTTTTCTTTCGAAGATCATACAAGATCCCTAAAAGAAGGAAGAGAGCGATCAGAGCTGGTCCCGTCGGCTGACCGAATACCAAAGGTAGCGACGTGAGCTTTGAAATCCAACGAATACACTCCTCTATAAGAAGAAAGAAACTGTTAAAAATGGTAAGGGGCTTTAGAATCGATAAGATAAATAGCACCGTTAAACCCGGAAGAAGGACAAGGTCAAATAAGAAAGAAAAGAGGAAGGTTAAAGGGAGTGACCAGGGTTGAAAGACACTAAAGTAATAGGTCAAAAGAGGCAAAATCCCCAGGCTAATCCAGAAACTTTCCACTAGTATCTTTTTAAGTCCTGAATAAGAACTGGTATCTACCAAGGTCAAAATAAAGGCATAGGCACAACTCAAGACCCCTCCAGCTGTCAGGAGAAACTTGGGCATGAGAAACATTAAAAGCAGCAAGGTCATCGCCATATTCTCCATCCCTCGGATCCCCTTTTGAGAGAGGATCTTTTGCAAGAGACTACGAACCACTGAAACTGAAAAACCTGTCAAGCCAGCATAGACCAAAGAAATTGGAACCATCCAGATATCAACTGTTTCTTGCAAGATTCCTAGACGTAAGAGAGCTTTCCGGATCCCATTGATGAAAAAGCCAACCTGCATCCCAGATAAGGCGAATAAATGGATGATGCCTAAACTCGTGTAAAGCTGGTCCATCTCTTCAAAATCCGTATCTAAATAGCCAAAAAGAAGGCCGGTCATATACTGGTTCATCGGCTGCGGAAAGTGCTCTTTGCTCCAAACAATGGCTTGGCGTCTCCATCGAGATAGCCAGTCAAAAACATTCCAAGTCTGTATAGGAAGCGCGGATTGGATCGCTTCAATTTTTATTTGATAGTGAATCCCCTGTGTTTCCAAATAAGACCGATAGTCAAATCCTCTAAAATTTCGCTGCCCTTCTGGTTCCTCTATAACACCTTTATATGTCAACTCCAGCAAGTGGGTTTGACTTTGCCAATGCTGTTTTTCTTTTTCTGATTTTAAAGTGTAGAAGACTTGGTAGGTCCTTCCCTGATTTCTAGCACGAAAAGACAGGGCATCCCCATTGATCTTGATGGTATCTGGAATCAGGCGTAAGTGGGATGGGGGCTGACTTTCTGCTTGTACTGGATGATCCTGTAGTCGCTGAAAGACAAAGAAGGCCGCAAAACAAAGGGTTGCTAAAGCAAGCCCTAGCAAACTTGAGCGCTCCCCTTTATAGTGATGAACCGCTAAAATTCCCACTACTACTAGACCGCTGATCGAAAGCCAAGATGGTTGATAAACACTAAAATACAACCATAGGAGTACAAAGGCGAGATGGATAAGCGAAAAAGGAAGGTTTTTAATCCACCGTGAAAGCATCTCTTAGTTTCTCCAGTGTTTTCTCTCCGATTCCTGAAACATTCTTCAGATCATTCACTGATCGAAAAGGACCATTTGCCTCGCGATAGGCGATAATGTCCTGGGCACGTTTCTGGCCAATGCCTGATACTGTCTGGAGCTCTGATTCGGTCGCTCGATTTAAATGGACCTTGCCTGTTTTTTCTGCTGGCGCTGACGAAGTTTCAGGACTTTCTGAACTTCCAAGTGCTGGAACATCCTCTCCTTCTTTAGCAACATAGATCACTGCTTCATCGGAGAGTTTTTGCGCCAAGTTGACCGATTGGCTATTGGCATCTGCTGTCATCCCACCCGCCTTATGAATAGCATCGTGGACTCTGCTATCTGAGCGCAACTCATAGACACCTGGTTGTTTGACGGCTCCTTTGACATCGACCGTAATGATCTCGGGTGCATCAGACACAGAAGTCGCCGTCTTTTCTTCTTTGGAACTAGCGGTCTGCACCTTTTCTTTGCTCGAAGTTGAACTAGAAGACTGATAAAAATCCGGTATGGTGGATGCACTTGACTGAGGTCGATGAAAAAGAAAATACCCTCCAAGTAAGAGTCCGATAGCAGTAAGAGCTAAAAAGAGCTTATATTCTTTGATTTTTTCGATGATATCCTCCATAAGAAACCTCCTCTCACTTTTATTATTCGTAAAAATAAAAAAAACTGAGCAAAACTCTCAGTTTTTTTACTTGTTTTTCCGATGTTTGTCTGGATTCCATACAAAGCTTGCTAGGTAACTAAAGATCAAGGTCAAGATGCCAACGACTAAGACAAGGGGAATCAAAAGGATTTTTAACAAACGAATCAAGATAGAAGGTTTTGTTGGGGTGTTGATCGCTTGTGCTTCCGCATCCAAGCGATCAAACTCCTCTTGGATACGGCGGGCAACTTCTGCCACTCCTTCGTCATTCATCTTTTTAATATCCGAAATATCAATGGGATGTCCAAAGTTCATATCAATGCGTTCACCCGTTGCCAACCCTTTCAAGTCTCTTGGACCAGTATAAGTCACTGGCATGATACGGACCTTTGCCATTTTGGCAATGATGGCAACACCGCCTTTGACGTCTTGAGAATGACGGCTTCCACTTGGGAACATAATCAAGGAACGGTTGCTCTTTTTCAACATATTGACAGGATACTTAATGGCTTCTGCTCCTGGATTTTCACGGTCGATCGGAAAAGCCCCACACATGCGAATCCACCAGCCAAAAATACGATTGGTGAAGAGCTCTTTTTTCGCCATAAAGATAAATTGCTTTGGCTTGGTCGCAAAGGCCATATAGACTGGATCCCACCAAGTTCGGTGAGGGGATACCAAGATGTAGTTCTCTTCTCGATCTGGAATATTGTCCTTATGATGGTAATGGGCATTCCCATTTAAAACCCACAGAATAAAGGCAACAAGGCCACGTAAATAGGTATAAAACATAGTTGTTCCTCAAATCCATTTCATTCGTCTCTCTACAAGATATTTCATCCTGTAAAAGGTTCTTTCTTATTATACCGTATCCTGATTTTGACCGCAAACCTTTTTTAGATAAAAATTGTCTCAGCGGACCGATTCTAGATAGTCTTTTTCTCAAAAAAATGATATCATATTGTCTATGGAAACTATTGATTTAAAGGGCTTGTCCCTCAGTGAAGTCCGCAAGAAAATGGATCGCGGACAAACCAATGATTTTACAACGAATACAAGTACCAGCACCTGGCAAATTATCAAGCGCAACGTCTTCACCTTGTTTAATACCTTAAACTTTGTGATTGCTGTGGCCTTGGCTGCTGTACAGGCCTGGAGCAATATGATCTTTTTCGCAGTCATTTGCTTCAATGCCATTACAGGGATCATGACCGAGATGCGCGCCAAGCGGATGATTGATAAGCTCAACCTCATGAGTCGAGAGCTAGTGACTGTCATTCGTGACGGGGAAAAAGATGCGATTCCACCAGAAAAGCTTGTTCTAGGTGATTTAATGCTCTTATCTTCGGGTGAGCAGATCCCTAGTGATGCCGAAGTCATGTCCGGTATTGCAGAAGCCAATGAGGCTATGCTGACTGGTGAGAGTGATCTGGTCTTAAAAGAAGTTGGCGATGAACTGCTTTCTGGTAGTTATATTGCCAGTGGCCAAGTCTATGCCCGTGTCAAGCGAGTTGGAGCAAACAACTATGCCAACAAACTGATGATTGAAGCCAAGACCTTGAAGCCTATCAATTCGCGTATTCTTTATAACTTAGCGAAAATTTCTAGCTTCACTGGTAAAATTATCATCCCATTTGGCCTTGCCCTCTTCTTTGAAGCACTGTTGATCAAGATGCTACCGATCAAGGATTCTGTAGTGAATTCTTCAACAGCTCTCTTGGGAATGTTGCCAAAGGGAATCGCTTTACTGACAGTTACATCTCTTTTGACAGCGGTGATTAAGCTCGGTATGCGCAAGGTTCTTGTCCAAGAAATGTACTCAGTAGAAACCCTGGCGCGTGTGGATACCTTGTGTCTTGATAAGACAGGTACCATCACTCAAGGGAAGATGACAGTTGAATCTCTCCATAGCTTATCTGATCATTTTTCTGAACAGACGATCCAGGTCATCCTCTCTGCTTACATGCAATATAGCGAGGACACCAATCCTACTGCTCAAGCTATTCGAAAGGCTTATGGAGAGTTGGAGCATGCTTATACTGCGGAAAACATTATTCCTTTCTCAAGTGATCGGAAATGGGGAGCCATGCACCTATCCAACCTTGGAACCGTCTTTCTCGGTGCTCCTGAAATGCTCCTTCAAGAAAATCCCGCTGCTGTCGTCGAAGCACAAGCTCGTGGATCACGCGTGCTCGTCTTGGCTCATAGTTCAGAACTGATCAGCATGCAGGAATTGAATCTGCCTGAAAATCTTGAAGGGATTGCGGTTATTGAGATTACAGACCCCATTCGTGAAGGGGCTTCAGATACTCTTGAGTATTTGCGCTCTCAAGGAGTGGATCTCAAAATCATCTCCGGTGACAACCCTGTGACGGTCTCTTATATCGCTCAACAAGCTGGCTTCAAAAATTTTGAGGACTACATTGATTGTTCAAAAATTTCTGATGATCAATTAGTGGATCAAGCAGAAGAAACAGCTATCTTTGGGCGCGTGTCTCCTCACCAGAAAAAACTGCTTATCCAAACCTTGAAAGCAGCTGGTCGGACGACTGCTATGACAGGAGATGGGGTCAATGATATTCTTGCTCTTCGCGAAGCAGACTGCTCCATCGTGATGGCTGAAGGAGATCCCGCAACCCGTCAAATTGCCAATATTGTTCTTTTGAACTCTGACTTTAATGACGTTCCAGAAATTCTTTTTGAAGGCCGTCGTGTGGTGAATAACATTGGACGAATCGCTCCAATCTTCTTTATCAAAACGATCTATTCCTTCCTCTTGGCTATCATCTGTATCGCCAGTGCTCTCTTCTTTAACGTCAACTATTTGCTGATTTTCCCTTTCATTCCTATTCAAATCACCCTGATCGACCAATTCGTCGAAGGATTCCCACCATTTGTGTTGACCTTTGAACGCAATATCAAACCGGTTGAAAAACACTTCTTGAGACGTTCCCTTCTGTTAGCCTTACCAAGCGCCTTGATGGTCGTCTTTAGTGTCTTGTTTATTCGCCTTTGGGGAGCAAGCCATGGTTGGTCTGCAGCCGATATGTCTACTGTATCCTACTACTTACTTGGATCCATCGGTTTCCTATCCGTTATCCGTGCTTGCCTGCCACTAAATATCTGGCGGGCCCTCCTCATCGTCTTCTCTGTAGTAGGATTCTACGCATCTGCGGTCGTGCTAAAAAACTTGATCGAGATTTCCCTCCTTACAGCCACTACTTTCCCAGTTTATCTGGCATTGATGGCTATCTTTACAGGAGTCTTTATCCTCACTACGATTCTCCAAAAATATGAATTTGATTAAAAAAGAGAGTGGGACAGAAATCAGTAATTCGTTAGAATTCGATTTCGTCGTCCCACCTCCGCACAGTTGAGTAGGGCTGTAAAAGCTGATGAAGTCAGCGTAGTAGAGCCCACTCAACCACTGCGTCTTGCTCGACAATCCAAAAATAATTGAGAGGCTAGGACTTTTGTCCCAGCCTCTTTTTATGTTTTATCGATCTTTCCCCAAGCATCTTTTCATGCTATAATAGAGCTATGACAGATATCGAATTAAAAGACGGCGAGCGCGTCAATCAACTCTTTTCAAGTGATGTGAAAATTATACAAAATCGGGAAGTCTTTAGTTACTCCGTGGATAGTGTCCTCCTCTCGCGCTTTCCAAAATTGCCCAAGCGAGGCTTGATCGTAGATCTCTGTGCTGGAAATGGGGCCGTGGGACTCTTTGCAAGCACTCGGACAGAGGCCCAGATCATTGGTGTCGAAATTCAGGAACGTCTAGCGGATATGGCTACCCGCTCCATTGCCCTCAATGACTTGAACCAGCAAATGTCCATGATCACCGATGACCTCAAGCATTTGCCTCAACATATCGGGGGGAGTAAGGTGGATATTATCCTCTGCAATCCTCCTTATTTCAAGGTAGATGAGCATTCCAATCTCAATGAGAGTGAACACTACCTCTTAGCTCGACATGAAATTACGACCAACTTAGATGAGATTTGCCATGTGGCCCAGCGGGTTCTCAAATCAAATGGTCGCTTAGCGATGGTCCATCGTCCAGATCGCTTTTTAGATATCATCGAAACCATGAGGCGTTACAATCTTGCACCTAAGCGGATCCAGTTTGTCTATCCCAAAATGACCAAAGAGGCGAATATGTTGTTGATTGAGGCAATCAAGGATGGCTCACTGGATGGTTTAAAAATTCTGCCTCCCCTCTTTATTCACAATGAAGACGGCAGCTATACAGACGAGATTCATGAGATCTACTATGGAAACTAAGGCTTACATGTATGTCCTAGAGTGTGCGGATGGCTCCCTCTACACTGGCTACACCACGGATGTCGAAAAACGCCTAAAGACTCACAATGCTGGAAAAGGCGCCAAATACACACGGGCTCGCCTCCCCGTTAAACTTCTTTACCAAGAATCCTATCCAGATAAGCCCTCTGCTATGTCTGCCGAGGCTCTCTTTAAAAAGAAATCCCGCCAAGCAAAGCTAAACTATATCAAAAAGAACCGTCGGACTCCATAGTCCAACGGTTTTTCATTTACAAAATGGTGATACGATACTGGTGACTCCGTGTCTCTTGAGGAGCCAACTGGATCACACCTTTTTTATCTTCGAAGAAATCGCCCTCTTCTGCAGATGTGGAAATACCCGTCCAAGGCTCCAAGGCAATGAAAGGACCCTTGTTATTGGTAGACCAAAGGACGAGATTCTCAAAATCT
The DNA here is from genome assembly GCF_041432055.1 of Streptococcus sp. 27098_8_186. Lineage (NCBI taxonomy): Bacteria > Bacillati > Bacillota > Bacilli > Lactobacillales > Streptococcaceae > Streptococcus > Streptococcus sp. 27098_8_186. The sequence continues at coordinate 154,363 of NZ_JAPVYV010000002.1, read as the reverse complement.
GCAAAGGCAAATTCCAAACCTTTACCAGATTTTTTCGAGATAAGCTTCACAGATTTGGACGCTAACTGATCTAAAATAATGGCGTCTTTTTCAAACAGTTCATGGCGCAAAGGTAGGCTACGACTATGGTCTAAAAATGGCGTCCGTTGCAGGCGATCGACCAAACCGGTTTCTGTGAACAAGAGAGGGACGCTACAGCTTTCTTCTTTTTCAAAAATCAACTCATAGTCTTCATAGTCTTCATCTGCTAAAAGGGGACAACGAAAGGCTGGATGCCCTCCAATAAAATAAGGCATGACTTGATCTGACTCTAGATTTTGCACGCGATAGGTGATGGTGATTTCTTTCCCTTTCAATTCATAAGCGATTTCCACTCGAAAATGGTAGGGATAATTTTGAAAGCTCTCTTCGTTAGAAGTAATTTCAAAGACAAGACGATGGTCTGTTTGTTCTTTGAGTTCAAACTCTCTCTTGCGAATAAGACCGTGTCTTGGAAGCTGGCCTGTCTTCACTCCATCTTTTAGATGATACTGCACTTGGCCATTACGAACGCTCCCACAAATTGGAAACAGAACCGGCGCTTGTCCTGACCAATACTCTGGATCCCCTTGCCAGAGATATTCTATGCCTTCTTTACTTCGAATAGAGCTCAATTCCCCTCCAAATGTCTTAAATTGTAGTTCTAGATCATCATTTTTTAATGCAATCACCATGGACGACACCTCTTTATAATTAGTATGGTTATTATATTCATTATAACCTTTTAGAAGAGATTGTCAATTTTTATCTTTCTAGTCAAAAATTTTAAAAAAATAAGAAAAAATTCTTGACAAGGCTTAGAAATAATTGTAGACTTAATATGTTAACAGAAATATTCCGTTTTAGGAATTCATTCTTTCTGTTGTCTGACTTTTTTGGATGCTCCTTATCATGATACATTTTTCTAAAAGAGTCAGTTATCATTTAGGTCTCCTTATAAATATACAAGGGTTAACAGCTAGTTAACCCTTGTATTTTTGATTTTCATATAAAAAACGGCCTATTGCTAGACCGTCCTTCGGACTTATTTATCCCCTTTGTTGCGGATGACAAATCCATTTTTCTTTTCATTGGAAGTACGATGAGGACGTTTGTTGCCTTTGCCTTCAAAGTCTCGGCTATTTTTTTTGGACTTGCGTTTGAAATCACGGCGTCCACCTTCACGGTCATCTCTGCGATTTCGGTCACGGCGTTGGTCTCCACGACGGCCATTCCCACGGCCGCCTTTGCCTTTCCCACCAAAGCCACCACCGGATGGTTTAAATGGTAATGGTTTTTCACGTGCAATTTCAACTTCTGGAAGGCTGTCTGGATCTTGAACGGTCAAGCTCAAAATATACATAGCCAATTCTTCAGGAGTGAATGCTGCAACCAATTTGCGAGCATCCTTGCCAAACTTCTCAAAGTTGGTCCGGATTTTTTCATCTTCAAAGTCTCGCTCAATTTTCTTCAGTGCTACTTGTTTTTTCGCTTGGAAGGCTTCTTCTGCTGTTGCAGGTTTCATTCCCTTCATCCGCTTTTTGGTCAAGTTCTCAATGATTTGCAAATAGCCCATTTCATTTGGCGAAACAAAGGTAATGGATTGCCCTGTTTTCCCAGCACGACCTGTCCGTCCGATCCGGTGAACATAGCTTTCTGGATCTTGTGGAATATCGTAGTTGTAGACATGGGTAACACCTGAAATATCCAAGCCACGTGCCGCAACGTCTGTTGCTACCAAGACGTCCAAGTTCCCATTTTTAAAATCACGGAGGACACGAAGACGTTTGTTTTGATCCAAATCACCGTGAATCCCTTCTGCTCGGAAACCACGAATCTTGAGGCCACGAGTCAATTCATCAACCCGGCGTTTGGTTCGACCAAAGACAATGGCAAGTTCAGGCTGCTCGACATCCATCAATCGTGTCATAGTATCAAATTTTTCGCCTTCTTTGACACGAATATAGTATTGATCGACCAAGTCGGTTGTCAATTCTTTGGCCGCAATCTTAACGTGTTCTGGCTCTTTCATAAACTGAACACCGATGCGTTTGATAGCTTCTGGCATCGTTGCTGAAAAGAGCAAGGTTTGGCGTGTTTCTGGAACACGGCTAATGATGGCTTCGATATCTTCCAAGAAGCCCATATTGAGCATTTCATCTGCTTCATCCAGGATCAAGGTTTCAATATGATCGAGTTTCAAGGCCTTGCGCTTGATCAAATCTAGCAAACGTCCAGGTGTTCCCACAACGATGTGAGCGCCTGACTTCAAAGCTTTAATTTGCTTTTCAATGCTTGATCCACCGTAGACAGAGCGAACTTTAACACCCTTACTGCGTCCAAAGCGGAACAATTCTTCCTGACTTTGAACCGCCAACTCACGCGTTGGGGCAATGACAAGGGCTTGGATCACTGTGTTATCGACATCAATCTTCTCCAACGTTGGAAGACCGAAAGCAGCTGTTTTACCAGTCCCTGTTTGCGCTTGACCGATGACATCTTTTCCTTCAAGTGCCAAAGGAATAGTTTGTTCTTGGATCGGGCTTGCTTCTACAAAGCCAGCTTTTTCAATTTCTGCTAATAGTGCAACAGACAAGTTAAATTCGTTAAATTTCAATTCTTTCTTCTTTCTAAAAAGTGGTGCGAAGCCACTTTATCAAACTTCTTTCAATGCGAAAACGCACTGATTGCATAGGAAGTCACCTTCCTGGTTACCTGTCGCAAGACTCATCTAAAGAAAAACTCAGTCCGTCTGTTATGGACTACATTTTCTTTAGAGAAAAATGTTTTGCGTCCTAACGGATGTTGCTGACTGGAATTGTTTTTCAAACAAACAGGCAACAAGATCCTTCTTGCGGGAGTCTTCTTTCGAACAGAATCCTTCCATCTGCTCCGCCTCCCCACCATTTCTCTCATACAAGTTTGCAACTTATCTAGTATAACACAATGAAGAGGCAAATGATAGTCAAAGGAGACTAATTTTATTTTTTAGGAAAAAAATCCTGGATCGCTTGAAATCATAAAAGTGACGCAAAGCCAAGCCAGGACTGCTTTTCTTCTTGCGACCATTTCATATACTTCATCATATGAGTATAAAAAACAGGAAAAACTTTTATTTTTTGGTAGCTCTTATCTTGCGTTTTTACAAATAAATATGTATAATACAGTTAGTATCTAAAATATTTCTGTATAAAGAAATAGGATCATTTTATCTGATTCAACGATTTATTCTACGTTCTAATTTATTTAGAAACCACTCAGTACTATTAAATCTACTCCTACTATTTCCAAGAAGATTTGTACAGTCGATGAACTATTCACACTGCCCCTTCTTTGGAGAGGAGGGCAGGTGTCTAGATGGTTCCTATTTCTCAGATGTTTCTAGATACGAAGAGGCTCGGATTTCTCCAAGCCTCTTTTTTTATCTTTTTTTCACAATCCAACGCATGACCTTTGCCAAAATGAGCCATAAAATAAAGCTACATACGGATACATAGATCCAGGCATTGGGATCCTCTGTCATAGGAAGAGGGATATTCATTCCGAAGAAACCGGTGATAACGGCTAAGACCGCCAACAAGGCTTCAAAGATGGTCAGGGTTGTCAAGTTGTCATTCAGGTTGTTGTTTAGGATATTGTTGTAGGATCCTGACAACTGTTGCAAGACGTTGGAAATCAACTCCGTCATTGAAACCAACTGACGCGCTTCGATCATGGCATCATCAAACTGCTCTTTTTCAACATCATCCAGCCTGCGATAGATGGCGTGCGCTTTGATATGCTCTAGCAACATCCGATTTTGCTTGGCTGCTGCGACCAGATAAACCATACCGGTCTCAAGGTCAGACAGGGCATAGAGATTCTTGGTTGTTGTAGTCTTTCGAAGCAAGCGATTGAGTTCATCCTTGTGCTTATCTAAGCGATCAATAATCGGATAATAAGCATTACTGATCATTTCAAGACCTGCAAAAAGCAACTTATAGATCGACAGTTCCTCATGAATTTCCAAATAGCGAACCATTTGTTCAATGATATAGGCATTGTCTTGGTTACTGATGGTCACGAGTCGCGTATCTTGAACGATAAAGGTCATAGGAATAGTTTCGTAGTATTCCTTGTCCTTTTCTAAATCCAATACATTGTAGATAAAGGTGATCGTACCGTTTTCTCGATTGTAATCCATATGGGCACGTTCGTTCTTATCCATCGCGTACTCAATGGTTTCTTTATCAATCTCGTATTTTTTATAAAGATATGAATTCTCAGTAATCATATCCGAGTCAATATTGATCCATTTGCGATCATGGCCCAATTGTTTATCGATAAACATTCCGTCTCCTTTCTCAACTGTTCTCTATCAAATCGATTTCTTTTATTTAAAGACCGCACTAGCTAATGCTTGCTGGATTTCAATGACACTGTTGTCACTCTTGAATTGTAAAACTTCTGAAGGCTCCACTGCAGAAGAAACCCAGATTTTTAATTCAGCAGACAAAGCGAAATGACCGGAAGTTTCCACTGAAAAACGAGAGATGGAGCGATAAGGAAGGGATTTGTAGGATGTTTTCTTTCCTGTCATCCCTTGCTTATCCACCAAGATCAAACGAAATTCGGTAAAGACGATCAAATCACGAATCAGGCTAAAAGCGAGAGTGACTTGCTCGCCAGGCACCAAGATATCTTCTAGATCTCTTTCTACTTTGTCAACATTTTTTTGAGAGGCATTGCCCATCAAACCACTTAATAATCCCATCATTTCTCCTTTAAAAGCGAAAACAGATAAATTTCCGTTTTCTTATTTCTCTTGTTGTGGATCGGTTTTGAAAACGTTCCTTATCCCATCTTTTCTTCCAACTCAACGTCTGGATACTTGTCCGCAAACCAGCGGAGGGCAAAATCATTTTCAAAGAGGAAGACTGGCTGGTCAAAGCGGTCCTTGGCCAAGATGTTCCGGCTTGAAGACATGCGCTCATCTAGGTCTTCTGGTTTGATCCAGCGAACGGTCTTTTTACCCATTGGGCTCATGACCACTTCGGCATTGTATTCATTTTCCATCCGGTGCTTAAAGACTTCAAACTGAAGTTGCCCGACAGCACCCAACATGTATTCACCTGTTTGGTAGTTGGTATAGAGCTGAATAGCTCCTTCTTGCACCAATTGCTCAATCCCCTTGTGGAAGGATTTTTGCTTCATAACGTTCTTGGCAGACACCTTCATGAAGATTTCAGGGGTGAAGGTTGGCAGTGGTTCAAATTCAAACTTGTTTTTACCAACTGTCAGCGTATCTCCAACCTGATAAGTACCAGTATCATAGACCCCGATGATATCTCCTGCCACGGCATTGCTGACATTCTCACGGCTTTCGGCCATAAACTGGGTGACATTTGATAGCTTAGCGCCCTTACCAGTACGAGGCAGGTTGACACTCATCCCACGCTCAAATTCACCCGATACGATCCGCACAAAGGCAATCCGGTCACGGTGACGAGGGTCCATGTTGGCTTGGATTTTAAAGACAAATCCTGAGAAATCCTTGTCATAAGGATCGACCATTTCTCCATCGGTCTTCTTGTGGCCGTGTGGTTCTGGAGCAAACTTGAGGAAAGTCTCCAAGAAAGTCTGTACCCCAAAGTTCGTCAAAGCGGATCCGAAGAAGACTGGTGTTAATTCACCCGCAAGGATGGCTTCTTCTGAGAATTCATTTCCAGCTTCTTGCAAAAGTTCGATATCGTCTTTCACTTGTTCGTAGAAAGGATTGTTGGCAAAGAGCTTGTCTCCATCTTCTAGACTTGCAAAGCGCTCGTCTCCTTTGTAGAGTTCCAAGCGTTGGTTATAAAGGTCGTAAAGCCCCTCAAAGGCTTTCCCCATCCCGATCGGCCAGTTCATTGGATAACTTGCGATGCCCAAGACTTCTTCCAATTCTTGCAAGAGGTCCAATGGCTCACGTCCATCACGGTCCAGCTTGTTCATAAAGGTAAAGACTGGAATGGCACGGTGTTTGACAACCTCAAACAGTTTCTTGGTTTGAGCCTCGATCCCTTTAGCAGAGTCTACAACCATAACCGCCGCATCCACCGCCATCAAGGTCCGGTAAGTATCTTCTGAGAAGTCCTCGTGCCCTGGGGTATCTAGGATATTGACCCGTTTTCCATCGTAGTCAAACTGCATGACAGATGAAGTTACCGAAATCCCACGTTGTTTCTCGATATCCATCCAGTCAGATTTAGCAAAGTTTCCTGTTTTCTTTCCTTTTACCGTACCGGCTTCCCGAATCTCACCCCCAAAGTAGAGCAACTGCTCTGTAATCGTCGTTTTACCAGCATCCGGGTGGGAGATGATGGCAAAGGTACGGCGTTTTTTAATTTCTTCTTGTACGTTCATGTTCCTAATTCTTTCTCTTCTTATTTTTTGATAAATTTACAAATTCATCTCTACATCGGATTTCTCCTCAATTTCTCTATCTGTCCTATTATAGCGAAAATAGGCACTTTTTTCAACGATGATTCTTCCTTGAGAGCAAAAAGAAAGACCAAAATCCGTCGATCCTAGTCCTCTTCAATCATGGTTATTTTCTCACTTTAACCCGCTCACTTCTGCGACTGAAGAACTGATTAAAGAGTAATAAAGCAAGGGCTAAAATACTGGATACAACCAGATAATTAAGCCACACCTTATCCCCTCTCATAATCGGAGGTCGGGCCATCAAGCCATAATTTCCTCCTGTCAATTGATTGACTCCAACCAGGAATAAATCTAAGGCAAAGGTATAGAGAACAATCTGACTATTTTTTAAGAGATTTCGATCATACCATCTCAAGAGATAAATCAAGGAATTGATGAGGAGACAGTAATGTCCGAGGAGGAAAGAAAAGCTCGTAATATGAGGGAAAGTATAGGGATCAAAGACTGGATAGCCTAAAGCAAAGATGGCTCCACTCACTCCCATCAAGGCAAAGAACTGTTTGCTTTTCCAGCGGTCTGGTAAAAACAAGACCGCAAACATGGCCAAGCGGCAATGATAAAATGGTAAGCTATTGGACCAAGGAATGTGGTAGGCAAAATACCAAAGATACAAGCAAATTAACTGGAAGCCTTGTAAATATTGAAAGCATTTGCGAAATTGCTCATTCTGATAATATCGAAGTGACATCATAATCGCTGTCACAATTAACAAGACCATCACACTATACCAAAGTGCTGAGATTGCTGGTGGTGCTGTTGATTCTGTAGTGAAAAAATGATGCATAAAATCTCCTTATTTAAACAGATTTAGGTATTCTTCTTTTCTTACTGTACTGAACGATCGTATTGATGAAAATCAGTGTCCCCGTCATGAGTACCGTCACGATTAAATAGTTGAACACAAGACCATGGTCACCGATCACAGGAGGGCGACGCATAAAGCCGTAGTTTCCACCTGTTGCGAGATTGGCAAGCTGAATAATGGCATTGACCCCAACAGTCATCTGACAGATTTTCCAAACAGACCCTTCTTCCACCTGGTAGGATTGAACCAGATAGATCAAACAGTTGGCCAGGAGAGCCCAGTGACCAAAGACATTGTTGATCGAGGAAACGTGAGGAAAAGGGTAGGGATAAAAAACAGGATGAACCAAGGCCATAATGGAGCCAAAGACTCCCAAGAGAGCAAAATATTGTTTGAAGCTGCCCTTGGGCGCCAAAAGAATGATCCACATGGCCATCCGGCTATGATAGAAGGGAAGACTCTCTGAAAAAGGCAAGCGAGCAGCTAGATACCAAACATTGATAATGAGCAACTGAATCAATTGCCCCCAATACCAAAAGTTTTGGTAGCCTTTAGAGTGAGCAAATCGAATGGACAGAACTCCCACTACCACTAATGAAGTCGGCAATAAGAAATACCAGACCCCCAATTGAGGAGGGGCCGTTGGTTGACTGGTGAAAAATAAGTCCCAAAGTGTCATGATTTCTTTCCCTTTTCTGCTCTTTTTATTCTGAACGCGAAACTATACTCTCTTCGACCATCTTGTATTTGTATTTATAGCGTTGATTGACCAAGCAAATACCAGCTACCATCACGATGCTGACCAAGAGGTAGTTCAAGAGAGCACCGTGGTCTCCAATGATTGGTGGACGCTTTAAGAAGCCGTAATCTCCTTTCGTCAAAAGGTTGACCAAGAAAATCAAGGCATTCATGCCAAAGGTGATCTTAACAATTCGTAGGCTGTCTTGCTTTTCCGACTGATAAAAATCTTGCAGGTAAATCAAACTATTAGCAAACAAGGCCCAGTGGCTAAAAATTAGATTGAGCACAGTGATATGAGGGAATGGGAAGGGATCAAAGGCTGGATAAACCAGGGCCGCAATCGATCCCAAAACTCCCAAGAGAGCAAAATATTGCTTGATATAGGTCCCTTTAGGGGCAAAGAGAATCACCAACATGGCCAAGCGGCAATGATAAAAAGGCAAATTATCCGTCAAAGGCATGTGGGCAAGAATATACCAAGCATTGATGGTCAAGACTTGGATCAACTGTGCCCAATACCAAAAGCGTTGGTAGCTTTTAGACTGCGCATATCTGATGGAAAAGTAACCAACCACCAACAAAGATGCTGGCAGAATGAAATACCAGAGACCAAACTCAGGCGGGGCTGATTTTTGGTTCGTAAACAATAAATCCCAAAGTGTCATTTTATATCCCTTTAATTTATAGATCGTTTTTAATCACAATACAAATCTCGTTTCCCATCATAAACCTCCCAAAGGAAGTTCAATTGTTCTTCTGTATTGCGCTTGGTAGAAAGAGCAGGCATTTTCTCTCTCTCAAAAAATGCAAGGTCGGAAATTTCCTGATTCTGTTGAAAACTTCCATCCAGCAATTCACATTCAAATACCAATTTCACATATTGGCGGCTTTGCAATTGGTAGCGATTGGTATCAAATACTGCCAACAAGCGATTGACACGTGCTACATAGCCCGTTTCTTCTTGGATTTCCTTTAAAATATTTTCTTTAGGAGAATAGCCAACCTCACCAAAACCACCCGGCAAAGCCCAGGTCTCTTCTCCCTGACCTTTCACTAAACAAAGTTTGTCATCTTTGACAATCCAGGCCCTTACATCAATCAAGGGAGTGTCGTAATGGTCTGTCGGACGAAACAAATCCGATAATTCTTGTGGATTCAGATCAGTCGCTTCTCTGACAAGATCCTGTAAAATAGCACGAATATCCTGGTAGCGCTCTTGATCAAATGGATCTTTTGAGAACGCTAAGCCTGTATTGGTGATTGAAATCAAGCGCTGAATGTTCTTTAGTACATTACTACTCGCCATTCTCTATCTTCTCTACCAATTTGGCTAGATTCATAGAATTGCTTCCCTTGATGAGGATTTGGTCCTGCTCTTTTAAGCTCTCCTTGACTTGTTTGACCATGTCCTCAAACTGATCTTCCTCAGCTGTCTTCTTGAAATAATAGACATGTCCGAGTGGGAACATCTGACTCGCTAACTGAGCCAATCCTGCAATGTCTTGGCCGTAGAAAATAACCGTATCCAAGACATCTGGCGAGAGGTTGAGAATCATTTGGTTGTGCAGATCTACAGATTGCTCCCCTAGTTCTTTCATATCCGCCAGGACGGCTAATTTTCGACCTTTTGGATTGGCAGGAATAGTTGAGAAGGTTTCTAAAATTAGGCGCATGGCCGTTGGATTGGCATTGTAGACATCGGATAGGATATCCGCTCCGTTGCTGGCCTTCTTCCATTCTGTCCGGTTGCGCGTTAATTGCAAGGTTTCAAAACTATCACGAATCGCAGCTTCGCTCACTCCTTCTTGCAGGGCAACATAAGCTGCAATCATGGCATTGGTCGCATTGTATTTTCCTGTTACTGGAAGATCGATCGCTTCTTCTAAGAAATTCGCTCGGAAAGTTAAGCTATCCTTTCGCTCGATTAACTCGGTAATAAAAATCTCCTCGTCTGGACCAAAGCGAACGACTGTTTGATTTTCAGGAAGGTAGGCATCGACGATCGGATCAGCTGGAACTACCAGAAGGCCACCTTCTGGCATCCCGTCCGCAATCTGGAGTTTTCCTTTTGCGATCTCACTTCGATCTTTGAAGAATTCCAAATGGGCTTCCCCAATCAAGGTGACAATAGCAGCTTTTGGATGCGCCAGTTCTGACAAGAGATGGATATCTCCTAGATGGTCTTGCCCCATTTCAAGGACGAGTTTGTCCGTCCCTTCTGGCATATGCAAAACCGTATAAGGAAGACCAATTTCGTTATTATAGTTTCCTTGTGTTTTATAGGTCAGGTAGGTGGTGGACAAAAGCTGTGCCAACATATCTTTTGTGGTGGTTTTACCATTTGACCCCGTCACTGCAAAAACATCTACTTTTGTCTTTTGAAGATAGGCTGCAGCTAGTGTTTGAAAAGCGCTCAGCACATCTTCCACCAAAATATAAGGGTGCCCTTCGACCACTTTCTCTGAAAAAGTGGCTACGGCTCCGTTTTCAAAAGCAGTCTCAATAAAGTCATGACCATCACGCGCTCCCTTTAAGGGAACAAACAGGTCTCCAGGCCCAATCAAACGGCTGTCAAATTCCGGCTTGACGAGAGCCACATCTTCAAATTGGCTGATATCATTTTTTGCATGTACTAGATGAGCAACTTCATGTAATGTGAGATTCATATCCGACTCCTCAGTTCTCCGTAACGTTCTCAAAGATTTGGACGCTCCTATCAAATTCTTCTCATTATACCATATTCTAGACCACAAAAAAAGTGGCTGGGACAGAAGTCCTAGCCTCTTGATTGTTTTTGGATTGTCGAGCAAGACGCAGTGGTTGAGTGGGCTCTACTAAGCTGATTTCATCAGCTTTTACAGCCCTACTCAACTGTGCGGAGGTGGGACGACGAAATCGAATTCTAACGAATTACCGATTTCTGTCCCACTCTCTCTTTTCTTACAACAAATGCGCCTCGTGTTTTTGGAAGACTTCTTTTCCAAGCTCTACTAACTTGGTGATCAAATCTGTATAGTTGAGTCCCATATTGTCCCAAAGTAGAGGATACATAGACCATTGGGTAAATCCTGGCATGGTATTGAGCTCGTTTAAGAAGATCTCTCCTTTATCGGTATAGAAGAAATCACAACGCGCTAAACCTAGACCACCGATCGCACGAAAGGCTTTTTCTGCGTTGGTCCGCATGGTTTTCACAACCTCAGAATCCAATTGAGCTGGAATCGCCATGGTAATTTTGTTGTCGATGTATTTGGCTTCATAATCATAGAAGGCCACATCTTTCACAACTTCACCTGGCAAGGTACTCTTCGCATCATAGTTTCCAAGCAGTCCAACTTCTATCTCACGCGCATTGACTCCTTGCTCTACTATGACACGGCTATCGTATTTAAAGGCTAACTCGAGAGCAGTCCGAAGCTCTGTTTGGTTTTCAGATTTTGAAATCCCCACACTTGAACCCATATTGGATGGTTTGGTGAAGACAGGATAAGAGAGAGTCGCTTCAATTGCAGCAATTTTCTCTTCCACGTCATCGCCTTCCACTACAGCTACATAAGGAACTTGTGGAATCCCTGCGGACTCCAAGACCCGTTTGGTCGTGATCTTGTCCATCGCAACACTGGAAGCTAGGATGCCACAGCCAACATAAGGCATCTTCAAGACTTCTAAGAATCCTTGAATAGAGCCATCTTCTCCCATTGGTCCATGAAGAACTGGAAAGACTACTGCTCCTTCCTTGTAAATCGCAGATGGTGCCACTTTTTTAGACCAGTCCACTGTATCATTGGTCATCAATTTCTCATCATCCGCTGGTTTCTCTTCAAACGCTTGCGTCTGGATGAAATCTCCTGACTGCGTAATAAAGTAGGTTTGAACCGAAAATGCTTGGTAATCAATCGCACGCATCACGCTTTCTGCTGAAAGAACAGATACTTCACGTTCTGCACTACGTCCACCATACAACAGGATTAAGTCTTGTTTACTCATAGTTGCTCCCTAATTGTTCCCTTGATTTCTTACTTGATAGTATACCACAATGATAGCCCTTTCGAAAGAACTTCTCTTATAATTCTGTCCGATTTTCAATCGCGCGAAGCAAGGTCACTTCGTCCGCATACTCGATATCGGCTCCAACTGCCAGTCCCCGTGCCAAACGGGTCACTTTGATCCCTGCTGGCTTGAGCACACGCGAGATATACATAGATGTCGCTTCCCCGTCTGCCGTCGCATTGGTCGCAACAATGACCTCAGTGACTGTTCCATCCATCAAGCGACTGATCAAACTCTTGAGATTGATGTCATCGGGTCCCACGCCATTCATGGGCGAGATCAAGCCATGCAAGACATGATAGCGACCGTGGTATTCCTGGATATTTTCCATAGCAGATACATCCCTGCTATCTTCTACAACAAGAATGAGGGATGGATCCCGCGTTTCATCTCGACAAATCTCGCAGGTTTCTTCATCGGTTAAATTGCCACAAATACTGCAATACCCCAGCTCGCGCTTGGCATTCAGTAAATTCTTGGCAAATTCATTGACATCATCATCTGACATACCAATGGTGTAAAAAGCCAGACGAGTCGCTGTTTTGATCCCAATTCCTGGCAACTTCGAATAGCTGTCAATTAATTTTGCAATAGGTGCTGGATAAAGCATAGTTTCCTTTCTAATTCATGGGGTGTTTCTGATTGTATAAATTAATAATGTCACGCGTAATGGAATGACTGACCGTCGCTTGTAGATTGGTATTATGTGGAAAAACCACCGCTACCGCAATCTTTGGATTGTTTGATGGTGCATAAGCCACCACATTGGTATTAATGGCTTGTTTGCCTCCATCGACTGTGGTTTCGGCCGTACCGGTCTTGGCACTAATAGAGACACTAGCACCTTGACCGACGGTTTTCCCTGTCGTCAACCCACTCGTACCATTGGCAACTTGGTAGAATCCTTGCTTAATCAAGGCCATGTCCTCTGCTGAGATATGTACCTGATTGAGCTCCTTGGTTTCGATCGCTTTTTTCAACTGACCAAGGCCCCCTTGATCATTATTGTCATAGATGCCTTCGACAACATGAGGACTCACCCGCTTCCCATCATTCGCTACTGTTGCCGCATACTGGGCCAATTGCATCGTCGTATAGTTGTCAAACTGACCAAAGGCATTTGTCAAATAATTGCCGACTGTGTAGTCTTTTGGAACAAAACCGGTCGATTCATTGGGAAGGTCAATCCCCGTTGTCGTTCCAAGACCATACTCTGCAAAAGTAGAACGGAGTTTTTTCATAGCAGGGTCTACTTGATCCACTTGTAAGGTCATATTGGGAGTGTAAGGTTGCCCCATCATCTTAAGGGCAATTTGGACCATATAGGTATTAGAAGAGTATTCCAATGCTTCTACCGCATTGATGGAACGACTACCGTATTGGGTAAACCAAGAATTGATAGGAGCTGATCCTGCAAAAACAATCGGCTGATCGGTCAGCACCTGATTCCCAGAAATGGCTCCATTTTCCCATCCAGAAGTCAAGGTTGCTCCTTTGACCACGGATCCTGGAACGAAGACGTTGGTGACTGTTCCCAACGCATCTGCTGATAGATCTTGACTACCAGCCTGGTGTTTAATCCCTGCCATGGCAAGGACCTTCCCTGTATCGGGCTCCAGAGCTACAGCATAGACACCTTCGGAGTAGGTCGCATTTCCAGCTTGCAACTCTGCGCTAAAGGCGGAGCGAAGGATATCTTCCACTCCTTTTTGGAAATCCAAATCAATCGAGAGCTTGAGGTTTTCTCCTTTGGCCCCTTTTGAAACATCGACCACTTTCTCCATGTTGCCATTTTTATCTAGGAGAATTTCTTTTTCACTGCGTTTTCCTTGAAGGACATTTTCGTATTCTTTCTCCAAATAAGAGGTACCAACCCGGTCATTGAGAGCATAGCCTTTTTTGACATAATCCTCAACCTCTTCTGCTGGAAGCCCCGCCTGCTCGGTCGATACGTTTCCAATAATAGAAGCTAAAGGAGTGTCCAAAACCTTGCGGTCCCAGCTAGTCGTGATGGCAATTCCCGGAAGGTCCTGACTGTCCGCAGCGATGGTCGCAATCTGTTCAGCTCCTAGTGCTTGTGTCGAAATAATCCCCGTCGCAAAATTCTCTACCGCATTCATCTGGCTATAGAGATAAATAATCTTTTTCTCATCATCTGTATAGCCGAGTTTTGAAGGGTCGATACTATCCACTGCCGCTTGATAAATCTTGGCTTCCGGCAGGCGGTTGCCATCGGTATCAAATTTCTTTTTCTCAGGCAGGTGTTCCACGACCTCTTGGTAGACCTTGGTATTGGCTAGATAGTAATCCACTTCTTGCCGTTCGGTTACCTGAGGATTTTCTACGTCGACATACTGTAAGAGTTTCCCAGCTGTCTCTCGCATTTCTTGGGCCGTCATTTTGCGATCGCGCGTAAAAGTCAGGACCTGTTTGCCCACATTTTCCACCAAGGGCTTACCAGAAGCATCATAGATTTGCCCTCGCACACTCCCTTGTTTGACCGTCTTTTTCGTAGCTTTTGCCAATTTATCCGTATAGTAGGCTTGGTGAGTGATCTGCATATAGCCAAGTCGGGCAATCAGCACCAAAAAAAGAAGGCAAATCAAACTAAACAGCAGGTAGAGTCTGCGTGTAATCGAATGATTCTCAAACTTCCGTATTTTCTTCTTCATGAAATTTTCTATCCTTCTTTTCTAATGAACACTTACCTTCCATTTTACTATTTTTCCCAGAGTATCTCAAGAAAAGGAAGAGCCCTTTCCTGGAATTTTATAAAGAAAAAAGATTGGACAGGCTCGCCCAATCTCTTTTTCTAATAGGTCACAACATTGATCTTGCCTTTGTCATACTCGGCAATGAAAATGTCCAAAACGTTGTCATAGCCTTCTTTTTCCAATTCAGCCAACAACCACTCTTCACTTTTCCCAATTGTTTCCAAAATTTCAAGCTGAACCACTCCATCCGTAATAATCGGGTATTTAGGATTCTCATCCCCCGCACGGACAACGATCAATTGACCATTTTGTTCAATAACAGCGCGCTTCACATCTTTTAATTGAAAAATCCCTTGTCCACGTAGTTTCAAAGCAACATCTGAAGCAGAAAGTCCTTTGGAACGACACGCTTCCGGATCCAGTTTCCCATTTTTAATGATGACAGTTGGTTTTCCATCAATCAAGTGCTTCATAAAACGAACATTGGTATTGAGCCATTTTAAGAGCAAGATCAAAATAGTCCACATTAAGAGAATCACAATGTATTGAAGAATGGTAATGGAGCTATTGTAGATGACCCCACCAATAATGCCCCCAAGAACAAAGTTCTGTATCTGGTCTACTGCAGAATTTGGTGCTAAGTTTCCTTTCCCGGTCACATTGATGACAAATACCAAGGAAATCAAGCCCAAAGCTAATTTAATCAAGATGTTTAAAAAATTTACTATCATTTGTTCACCTCCACAAGTTCCACGTCTGTTTTATACAGATCCATCTTTTCTAATAGGTAGCTATCTGGGTCAGAGCCTGCGATAGCCCGGTAATAAACCTCTCCAACTTTCAGGATCGCCCCATCTGTGGCTGCTGAAGTATTGACATAGACGTCTTCTTTTTTGACATCCAACTCCTTTGAGATGACCTCAATAAAATGCAGAGACCGTTGAAATTGGTCATTATTACTTTGGCTATTTTGGAAACTGCTGATGCCGATCAAGACCACTGCAACCAGAGTCAAAATCGAGATAATGGATAATTCACGGAATTTGCTATCGTGCTTATCCCGATAAGCTTTCACCGCAAAAAAACCAGTCAGTAGAATGAGCAAACCAGAGATCCCAATGGTCACCCAATTTTGCTGACTGATCTGACTCAATACATAATCATAAGAGTAAAATTTCATAATGAACTCCCTTTCTCCAAATGAATTCAAGCTATTATAATGTATTTCAGAAGAGAATTCAAGGCATTCTAATCAGAAAAAAATATATTTTTTGTTATAATAAAGTAATCTATCATGTCAAGAAAAGGAAATACAATGAAACTCATTTCATGGAATATCGACTCGCTTAATGCTGCATTAACTAGTGATTCAGCACGCGCCAAACTCTCTCAAGAAGTCCTCCAAACCTTGGTTGCTGAGGATGCGGATATCATTGCCATTCAAGAAACCAAGTTATCCGCCAAAGGTCCTACTAAAAAACACCTCGAAATCCTTGAGGAGCTCTTCCCTGGCTACGAAAACACCTGGCGCTCTTCTCAAGAACCGGCTCGTAAAGGCTACGCTGGAACCATGTTCCTCTATAAAAAAGAGCTCACACCCGTTGTGACTTTCCCAGAGATCGGAGCCCCTTCGACCATGGACTTGGAAGGTCGGATCATTACCCTAGAATTTGATAAATTTTTCGTTACTCAGGTTTACACACCAAACGCTGGTGACGGACTCAAACGTTTGGAAGAACGTCAAGTTTGGGATGTCAAATATGCTGAATATTTGGCTGAATTAGACAAAGAAAAACCTGTCCTTGCAACCGGTGACTACAACGTTGCTCACAAGGAAATCGACCTCGCCAACCCAGCCAGCAACCGCCGTTCACCAGGATTCACAGACGAAGAACGCGAAGGATTTACAAATCTTTTGGCTAAAGGATTTACAGATACCTTCCGCCATGTCCATGGTGATGTCCCAGAACGCTACACTTGGTGGGCACAACGTAGCAAGACATCAAAAATCAACAACACAGGCTGGAGAATCGACTACTGGCTCACAAGTAACCGTGTGGCAGACAAAGTTACCAAGTCAGATATGATTGACTCAGGCGCTCGTCAAGACCATACACCAATTGTATTAGAAATTGATTTGTAAGGATGTTCTTTATGAATTTCAATGCAGTGATTCCTGAGTTTATTGTATCGAATTTAGAGCAGTCCCGTTCCTTCTACTGTGATTTACTGGGTTTTACCATCGAATACGGGCGACCAGAAGAGAACTTCCTTTTCCTTTCTCTCGAAGATTGCCAGCTAATGATAGAGGAGGGGACAAAGGAGGAGCTAGCTGAACTGACCTATCCATTTGGTCGTGGAGTCAATATCTCCTTTGGCATAAAAGATGTCCCTAGACTCTATCAAAAATTGCTAGAATCTAACTATCCTATTCATCGTCCATTGACCAAAAGAGAATTTCGTGTTGGTGAACAGTATATCTATCCTCATGAATTTTCAGTTTTAGATCCAGATGGCTATTTTTTAAGATTTAGTGAATAGAATGATCATCACCCGTCTATGAGCTATACCCAAAAATCTATTATTTGGAGTACAGTTCAATAGCGGGTGATTTATTTATCTTTCATCTTAAAAAATGAGACAGACTGACTTTCGAGACATTAAAAAAAAACGGAGCCTTCACATGACGGCTCCGACTTTTTTATCTTCATTGATAGACCAATGATTGATTTTTTTATTTTTTCTTCTCAATGTGATCTTTGAGATCTTCTTGAGCTTTTTTATTGGATTCGGCTTTTTTCTTCAACCATTCTTCTTTGGCCTTGTTAAAGTCTTTTGTGGTGACAACATCTTTAGACATTTCAAGGTATTTGTAGAATGTTCCTGTTCCTTTTGTACCAACCCATGAAGCCGCACGGCTGTATGGTACGGTCCGTTGAAGCATTGGAGAACCACCATTTGAGACAGTTGGAAGCGTAATCGAGCTATCTGTCAACCAAGCTTGCGCTGCTGCATATTTTTCATAGCGTTTTGCTTGATCCAACAATTCAGCATCGGCGTCTTTCAACATGTTAGCGTATTGATCCAACCCAACTGTTGCAATGGCTGGGTTGTTTGAACCTGCATCAATACCAAGATAGTAGAAGACAGAACCATTTACTGGACTGATACTTTCTAGATAAGTCGAAGGATCTTGGTAGTCAGGTTGCCATCCACCGCCTGAGATATCGTAGTCTCTTGCAGCAGCTGTATCGCTGAAGTAAGTGATATTTTGGAAATCATCATCCGATACCTTTTGAAGATCCACCACAACATTGTCTGCACCAAGCGCTGACTCTACAGATTGTTTGAAGGAGCTCGCTTGTTGGACCATGCTGTTGTCCACTTGGCTGACAATGTAGTCCAAATGAATTGGGAATTGAACTCCTTGTTTTTGCAATTCAGCTTTGGCTTTCGCAAATGAAGACTTGGCTTTTTCTGGGCTATACAGGCTTGTTTGACCATCGTCCAGATTCACACCCTTCCATTGATCACCATAGGTAACCAATTGTTTTTCAACGACTTTACCAAAATCTTCTCCATTGACTTGGACATAATTTGGTGGTACCAAGGTGCTACGAAGGGTATTTTCAGCCGCATCAGATCCAGATACTTGTGCCGCATATGATTTGCGGTCAAAGCCAAAGTTTACCGCTTGACGGAAATCCTTATTCAAGATTGCTTTCTTAGTAGAAGCTTTTTGTTCATCCGTTGTTTTGGCTGTGTGATCATACTTTTGACGGTCCAAGTTGAATCCAAGGTAGTAAGATGTTCCCAATTGCAAACCGTAGACAATGTTGTCACCAAAGTTTTTCTTGACACTCTTATACGTCGAACTGTTTGGCATAACAGAGGCAAAGGAATATTGACCTTTTTCAAAGTTCTTAATGATAGAATCTGGGTTTGATCCATCGTTAAAGGTCAATTTGACATGATCGATATGAACATTTTTTGCATCGTAATAGTCTTTGTTTTTGACCAATTGAATCTCAGATTTTGAAGTCAATGATTTCAAGTAATATGGACCATTGTATAAGATGCTACTAGGTTTCAACGAACCAAAATCTTTTCCTTGAGATTTCAAGAAATCTGCATTGACTGGGAAAAGAACACCTGAAGTTGTTTTGGAGTTCCAGAAACTTTCTGGACGGACCAAGGTATATTGGATGGTGTGGTCGTCTAAAGCTTTGACTCCAACTGTTTTAAAGTCCTTCGTTTCTCCTTTTACATAGGCATCCAAACCTTTGATCGAATTTTGAATCAAGAAGAGACCTTCTGATTTTGACTCAACCGCGTGTTTGATCCCTGTAACAAAGTCTTGAGCTGTTACAGCACCATACTCTTCACCCTCACTTGTATACCATTTGGCATCCTTACGAAGTTTGTAAGTATAGGTTAATCCATCTTCAGAGACAGTCCAATCTTCTGCTAGACTTGGCACAAAATTTCCGTATCGGTCGTTTTCAAGAAGACCATCTACAAGGTTACTTGTGATATCTGAAGTCGTTGTACGAGTTGCAGCGATGTAATCCAAGGTATTTGGATCCGCTGAATAGACGAATGAGTAGGTTGCTTGATTGCTACTACCACCGCCACACGCTGCTAAGAGGAAGGCACCTGCAACAGAAACTCCTGCAAGAGCTAACAGTTTTTTTGCTTTCATCACTATCTCCTTATGTTAGATTTTCTACCATTATACACTATTTCTTAAAAAAAACCAAATTTATTTTAAAAAAGTTCGTTATTTCTGAATGAATATAATAAGATGTCAAGAAAAGCATTTTGAAATTGATCTCAAAGATGCTGGATAGGCAAGTCTTATCACATACCATTACAGACTTGTAAAACCTCATCTTTCAATCCTTTTAATAAATATACGTTTCAGCGAAAAAAGAACCTCTGCTCTTTCGAGCAGAGGAACTGATTCCTAATCAAAATGATAGAGTTGTGGGTACTGGTCACATTCAGGATTTTTGGGGTGGCAGATAGCCCGCCCAAAATAAATCATGGCTTGATGGGCAGCTAGCCATTCGCTCTTTGGTAGAACATCCATGACCCGCTTTTCAACTTCCAATGGCGTCGCTGATTTCTTGACAATATCATGGTGCTTACAGATTCGCTCTACATGGGTATCGACGGCAAAGGCTGGAATTCCAAATCCTACACTCATAACCACATTAGCTGTTTTCCGACCAACTCCTGCAAGGCTTTCTAACTCTTCGCGAGTCTGAGGGACTTTTCCATCAAAGTTGTCTAGCAATTGTTGGGCACATTTTTTGAGAAATTTAGCCTTATTTCGATAAAGGCCTAATTTAGAAATATGCTTGGCGATATCGGCTTCACTGGCTGCTGCCATGGCTTGTGGGGTTGGAAAAGCCGCAAACAAACCTGGTGTCGCTTTGTTAACAGCTGCATCTGTCGTCTGAGCCGAGAGCATGACTGCTACTAGTAATTCAAAATGATTACGAAAATCCAGACTTGGCTTGGCATCTGGAAAGAGGGCGATAATTTCTTCAATCACATGACGTGCCCGTTTCTTTGATAAAACCATATTCTCTCCTTTACATTACTAGTCTTTATTATAGCATGAAAGCTCCCTATTTCTGAAAGATTCGGCTTCAGAAAAAAAGAAGTGGAACGAGAAATGAAATTGAATCATACTTCATTCCTCGTCCCACTTCTACCATTAGATATTCCTAGGCTCTATTGTTTGTTTTACACCAATCTCTTCAAGAAAGTAATTAAGGTTTGAGCAGAGCGCTCGCCAGCCTCTACGATAAATTCATCAAAAGAGATATTGGCTGCGTGATCTGCCGTATCACTCATAGCTCGAATAACCATAAAGGGACGTCCAGCTGCGTGAGCGGCTTGGGCAACGGCTGCCCCTTCCATCTCAACTGCCAAGACTTCTGGGAAATGCTCCCGAATCGCTGCGACTTTTTCTTCACTCGCGATAAAGCTATCTCCTGTTGTGATCAAGCCTACATGTGTGGTTGCAGCTTCTTCTTCCAGAACTTTTTTCATTTCTGATACGAAATAGCGACTGGATTCAAAGTAAAGCGGTTGGCCTGCCATTTGACCATACTTGTAGCCAAAGGCTGTTACATCCACATCATGATAAGCCAATTTGTCCGCAAGAACGATATCTCCAACAGCCATCCCTGGGGCAACGGCACCTGCAGAACCCGTATTGATAATGGCTTCCACCTTAAAATCATTGGCCAAGACTGCTACACTCATAGCAGACATGACTTTTCCGATACCACTTTCAACCAAAACGACCTCATGGCGTCCAATTGATCCTGTATAGTAGACTTTTCCAAGACGCAGATGCTTTTCCCCATTTTCAAGGGCTTCAACCAAGATCTTCAACTCCTGGGGCATGGCTGCAATAATTCCAATTTTCATGTCATTTCTCTCCTTGTGACGACCTTATAGACGCCAAATAGCAATGATCAAGACAATGAGGAGCACAATGATCCAGAACAAAATCTTATTGAGTTTGGATTGGACCACACTTTGTTTGCGCTCTTCAATGCGACGACTCTTGGTCACTGTGGGCTCCACTTGGATCTGCACCGTATCCTGAGAATAACGCTCTTGCGGACGTTCCATACGGCTTTCTCTCATAGGACGTTCATAGCCAAATCCTCTGTGGTCTGTCCGAATAATTTTCGTCTCTTCAGCATCGATCATTTTAGGACCAGTGATGTCCTCTCCTCGCCTTGCTCGTTCAATCATTTCATCGGTTAATAAAGGTTTTCCCATCGGATCCTCCTCTATTTATTGATTAAGTCCCAATATTGGATAGCCATGATGGTCTTGGCATCACAGATTTCACCTGAAAGGATCAAATCTTTCGCTTCCTTCAAGGTCACTTCTAATAACTCCAAGGTCTCATCCGCATCTTGTGGACGTGGATTTTCCACCTTTTTCAAGTTGGTCGCACCATAAAGTTTGATCCGCTCATTACAAAATCCAATGGCTGAATAAAAATCATACAACAATTCTAGATCCGCTGTGTAGCCAATTTCTTCTTCCAACTCACGCAGAGCAGCCGCTTTAGGGTCTGCATTTTCTCCCTTTTCTAACTTCCCTGCTGGAATCTCCACCGAGGTCCTTTCAATCGCCTTGCGGTACTGTTTCACCAAGATCGTCTTCCCATCTTCTGTGATCGGCAAAACCGCTACTGCTCCATTATGGAAGATTAAATCACGCTGCGCTTGGCCTTTTCCAGCAGGTAGTTCTACTTGATCAGTGACCACTTGGAAAATCGGTCCCTGATAAATCTCCTTGCGCTCAATGGTTTTTTCTTCAAATTGCATGAGAATCTCCTATTTATTTTTAGGATGGTGTGGCAAGCGAAGGGCATACCCTTCTTTATTCACTTGACGGCCACGACCAATCGCAATCGCATCAGCTGGTACATCCTTGGTAATAGTTGATCCAGCACCGACTAAGGAATTGTCCCCTAATTCAACTGGCGCAATAATCGTCGAATTGGATCCGACAAAAACATTGTTTCCAATCGTCGTTTTAAACTTGTGTTGGCCATCATAATTCACTGTGATGGTTCCTGCACCAAAATTGACGTTGCTGCCAACTTGGCAGTTGCCAATGTAAGTCAAATGACCAGCTTTGGTATTTTCGCCGATAGACGAACCTTTGACTTCGACAAAGTTTCCAATATGGACATCTTTGGCGAGGCTAGATCCTGGACGAATATGAGCATATGGTCCTACTGTCACGCCATCGGCTACGGTGCTTTCTTCAATCATAGAGTTAGTAATAACGGCACCTGCACCAATTTCACTATCCACGATATAGGTTCCATTGGTTAAAACTGTCTCAGCCCCAACTTTTGTGTGCCCTTTTAGGGTAACATTGGCTTCGATTTGCACTTCTGGTGCGATCTCAACATCGACATCGATATAAGTCGCATCAGGGTTAACAAAGCTCACTCCATTAACCATGTGGGCTTGGTTAATGCGACGACGCATGACGCCTTCTGCTGTTGCAAGGGCTACGCGGTCGTTAACTCCAAGACTTTCATCAAAATCTTTCAGAGTATAGGCTCCAACTTTCTCCCCTGCCTCACGGAAAATTCCGATGACATCCGTGATATAGTATTCGCCTTGGGCATTGTTTGTATTGATATTCTTTAAAGCTTCAAAGAGACGCGCATTGTCAAAGACATAAGTCCCTGTATTGATTTCCTTGATTTGTTGTTCATATTCTGTCGCATCTTTTTGCTCGACGATTCGAAGCACTTCCGCATTGTCGTTACGGACAATCCGACCATAGCCAAATGGATTCGCTGCTTCGGCTGTCAAAATCGTTGCCACATTTTTGTGGTTGATATGGAAGTCGATCAAGTGTTTGAGGCTTTCACCCGTAATCAAAGGAGTATCACCTGCAATGACGAGGGTATGCCCTTCAAGACCTTCCAAGACTGGCTCTGCCATCATTACCGCATGACCAGTTCCCAATTGTTCGGTTTGTTTAACAAAGTCTGTTTGTCCCGCTAAGACTTGCTCTACCAATTCCGCCTTGTGGCCCACAACCGTTACAGTCTTTTCAGGTGAGATGGCTCCAACACTACGGAAAACATGTTCCAACATAGAGATCCCAGCAACCTTGTGAAGAACCTTAGGCAAATCTGACTTCATGCGAGTTCCCTTACCCGCTGCTAAAATAATGGCATAATTTGGCATATACATTCTCTTTTCTTTACAATATCGTAGTTATTATACCATTTTTCACCCCTTTTGGAAAATAAGACCTAAATCAAAGGGAGTGGGAAAGAACTTCGACTAATTAAACAAAAGTTGAAAAGGTTCCCCAAACCTTTTCAATTTCCCCACCCTCGCACAGCTCCAACAGTCTGGGAGACTGTTGGAGGTTGCAGATAAAGAAAACATTGTTTTCCGTCTTCATAGGTCATCTTTGGAGCTAAATAACGAACAAAGATGCCAATCAACCACTGCGTCATACAGTCATTCCTATTAAACATCGAAGGCTGGACAGTTTTTGCCCAGCCTCGTTCTATAATGGATAAACCTTGCGAAATTCTTCTAAAACCACCTTGCTATAAGGTGTAAAAGTTAGTCCCGCTTCTCCTAAACAGTCTTTGAAAAAGTCTTCATGAACCTGACGCCAATAGGCTAAGGATTTGTCCCCCTCACCTTCCTTATAGGCATGGTCGGCTGACACTTGAAGGAAGGGCTGAACGGAAACTTTTGTAATTTCGACAATGCAGACAGCTTGATTTTGACTGTCTATAATGATATCAAAGGTCCCTTCTTGTGGAAGGGGTTCGTCCTCTACTGCATAGAGGTCGTAGGCTGAGGCGGTTGCTGTTTTTTCGCCTTTAAGCACCAAATCTGCTAAAAGGTCTGGTTCCACTCCAAAAGCCCAGGCATCTATCTCATCTCCGATAGAGGGATTGATTTTCTTGTAGGCATTCCACATTTCTTGAGGTGTCATGGGTTCTCCTTTGTAATTTTTTACTTTCTTCTTTTACACGTTTGAGGTGGTCTGTATGGTCAATCTCTAAATTAAAAATCTCTGGAATAGAGCTGTAATGGAGAATACATTCGATACCCATCTGATTCATTTTTTGTATGAAAGAAGTATTCAGATAGCCTGCTACAGCAAAATCAATCTTGTTCTTCCTTGCTTTATCCTGCATCTGTCTCAACATATCTAACATAATTGGACTTTCCATATCATGCCATTGACTGTTTCTCACAGTCGCAAAAATAAAAGAAGTTAAATCATTCATTCCAACTACAATCTTTGAAATACCCGTTTCCAGTATCCTGTCTAAGTCAAAATACGCTGACGGTAATTCAATCATTGTTCCAACTTTTCCAGTAAAACCATACTGACGCAATACTGTAATAGCTTGTTTTAATTGTTCGGCATCATTGACAAAAGGAAAAATAACAGACAGATTGGGATTCGTTTGAAAAACTTCTGTAACAACATTTGCTTCAGCATGAAATTCATCCAAACACGCTAGTAAACGCCTAGTCCCTCTATATCCAAATAAGGGGTGGCGTTCATCAAAATACTCTTTAGTCCCGTCTAGACAATTTGCTTCTGCATTTGTTAACTCTGAAAAGCGATACCAGACTTCTTCATCTGGGTACAAATGGCAAATAGTGTCTAGATAATCTTTTACAAATTGCTGACAACTTTTTAGCAGTATATTTTGACTGATCTCCCTCACCAAATATTCGCCACGAATCATACCAACATGATGAAATAGTTGTGAGTAAATTTTTTCAACAATTCTTTCGCCACTAAGAGCTAGCTGGTTTTTCATAGCCATTCACCTCGTCTTAAAAGATACAATATTAGATATCATTATATGACACTTTCCTCTAGTTCAAAAGCTTCATAAGGTTCAACTAACTCATATCCTAAAAATTCTGCTACTTTTTTGGAAGCCTCGTTATGAGCATCCCAAAGTGGAAACATATCTCTATTTAAACTCTCTAGAATCATTGCAGCACCAAGTTTTTTAGCAAATCCATTTCCTTGTTTGTCTGGTCTAGTTGCAACTTCCACTTCAACTGCTCCGTGGTAAACTAACCCTGAGGAAATCCCAGCAATCACTTCATTATTTTTAAGAATAACAAAGCCAAATCCACCTTTTAAAGCAAAATCCTGGTAGGACTCAAAATCCCCCTGTAAATCTTGTGACCATTCTTCCTCAGAAAGGCAGTTATAAATACGATTATAAATAGGCACAATATTGTAACCTTCCTCTATATGAGTAACTAGATCATTTAGAAGTTCAACTTGAAAATTTGCCTTATACTTAAAAGAATAGCGAGTAAAAGAAATTAACCCACCTTGCTGATGCAGAAAATCTTGCCACTTAGTGTCTTCTGAAATAATAATCTTATAATCTAAACCATATTGCCTAACAAAATCTTCCCAAAATCTGGAATCCAACTCCCCTGCTAGGTATAGAAAATTCCCAATATCATAAAAGCTCGTTGTCCTATCACTGTTTCGATAAACAGTACCGATTTGAGATTTAAGTCCATAGAGAACCATATATTTCTTCCATGTTTTAAATAGTTCCATTATCCTTCTATTTTACCTTCCAATTCCAATAGCTTTTCAGTTCTAATTCTGGAAATCCTCGTAACTCTGCCTTCACCTTTAATACTAAGGGTGAGGCATTGTCTGCAGTAATTTCTTCCCAATTCAACCAAATGGCATTGGCTGAATCATTACTTCCATCAAGAACCTCCTGAGGAAGGGATTGTTGAGAGCGTTCTAAATCGAGTACGATATCATAAAAGGCCATGATATGATGTACTGCGAAGTCTTGCCCTTCTTCTTGAACCAGCACGTCATACATCCTAGGATTTGAATAATTGCTAAGCGTATAGCCTGTCTCCTCCAGAACTTCTCTCTTGAGTGTTTCAGTCAGCCCTTCCCCTACTTCCTGGCTACCACCCGGTAGATCAAAACGATGTTGATAAGGGCCTCTTGTTTTTTCAATGCAGAGCAGTTTCCCCTCTTGAAGACAGACTCCGTAGACGCCAAAGTGTTTTTTGATTTTCATTTTCTGCTCCTTTTATAACTCAAAGATAAATGGTTCACATCATCCCTTAAAAGGAAATAAGCTATAAAGTCCATGCTCCTTGATATACTTCTTCAGTATCTCCATATTCTCTTCTATTTTTGCCTGGATATCTGTCTCTTCACAAGATGACTCAGCGATAAAGAGGTGAATTTTCAATAAATCTGTCAAGTATAGCAGACGGCGTTCCATTTCTGATTCAAGACTTGAAGAGTGCTCGATTTTTGCAAACTTTTGATCCAAGCTATCACCATTCAAAAATCTCTGATGAACTCTCCTTCTTATTTTTTTAGTTGATTCTTCCCCCTGTTCTAATGGAGATAAAAGGAGTTTTTTATAGACGAATACCTGATTTTCTACCTCTCTTTCTAGATAGGCCAATAAAACCAGAGAGTTATCAACAAAAGTCCAAGTGTTATAATTCCCTTCAAATGGAACTTGTATGATACTATCTAATAATTCCTTAGCTATTTTCTCTTGACCATCCAGATAAAGTAAATAGGCCAGATGATTTAGCGATTCGAGATAGGTAGCTTGGGTTTTCTTATTCTTTTTTAATACTTTATCTAAATAAAGATGTAGGTCTGGATGTTTTTCCAGTTGTTCAACTACTTCAGGTAGCTTCATCTGAAATCCTTTCTATTCTTTTTTAAAAAATTTAAAGTGTTTTTAATCATCTGATGCCAACTTGTCCACGCGCACCTGCTCAATTATCTGCTCTAGTAAAAGTTCTTGGTGTTTACGCATCCCTTCTCCTTTTTCGTCTCACTCTTCAACAAAAGAGTTTAAAAAGTCCTCAAAAGAAGCCCATTGACCGTAGATCTCAGCTGTTTCTTCTAGAACATAGAAGCAAACCATACCATAATCTTCTTCCCTTAGGGAAAGAGCGTAATTGCCAGAACCAGGATCATAGGCGAAATGGAGAAGGTCTGTAGCCCTAAATCCTGCAGGCACAGCCTCATCGTCATACCATGTAAGAGACTTGCTCATTTCCTCAAGTGAATTAAAGGAATTAAAAGGAAAGAGGTGATGTTCATCGTGGACACCACTTACTTGGGGCTGACCACCGTTGTTCTTGAGATAAAAATTTTTCATGACTTCTGGCAATTTCTTTCCAAGAATCTCCTCAAATTGTAAAAGGTCTTCTTTTGAAATCGGTGAATCTTCATCAAGCATCCTAAACATGATTACTCCCTTCAATTTTCTACAATTCTTCTTTTAGTTCCTTTTCAATAAAGTCATAAACATTTGCAGCAACTATTTTCATCTCTAAGGAGCCTAAAGCACCCAGGTCATTTTCATAAATGCAATCATCAGAATTTTTCTTGATAAAGTAAGCCAAATCTCCTTCCTGTCCAATCATAAAGTAATCTGGCTCTACTTCCTCAATCTGATAAGTCTCATTACGCTCCTGGAGATCCTCCTTAGCATACAAACAGATACCTGTATCTCCAATTTCATAGGGATCAATCTCTTCCCACTCTGATAAAAACTGATAGTAGAGATTGGGCAATACAAATCCAAACTCATCTCTTTTCATAGCTTACCTCCACATATCCACTGAGTATCAACTATATTACTTCAAAGACCAACCACCATCAATAGTCAGGATTTGTCCCTGCATGGCACTCGCTTTTCCACTTGCTAAGAAGAGGCTAACTTCAGCAACTTCACTTGGCTCAATCCATCGTTTGATGGGGGTTTCACTTGCCACCCAGTCCGCCAATCCTCCTGGTTCAAAGTCTGAGGCGGTCATACCCGTCTTAACTGCACCTGGTGCGATGCCAAAGACCTGAATCCCAGCTTCTGCATAATCCAGGGCCAACTGCTTGGTAAATCCAGCTAAGGCATGTTTGGACGAGGTATAGGCGTGACCGCCTCCTCCTGCCAGGCTAGAAGCAATGGAGCACATGTTGATGACGGTCCCTTGCTTCTTCTCCAACATTTGAGTCAGATAATGCCGTGTCAGCTCCACCGGGGTCACATAGTTGATCTCAAAGATCTCCTGAATTTCCTGAGCGCTTTGCTCCAGAAGCGGTTTGTAATCATCCAAGACCCCAGCCGTATTGCACAAGACCTCTACCTCAGGACACCAGTCAAAAATCGGCGTCAAATCAAGAGTTAAGTCCCTCTGTAAGAAGTGAAAATCACCTGCTAACTGAGGATCCGCTCCCTGATCCACCCCATAGACCTGGTAGCCCTTTTCTAGAAAGAGTCGAGCTTGAGCCAAACCAATCCCGGAACTCACACCTGTAATCAAGACCCTTTTAGTCATGGACTTCCACCCAATCTGTCGCTAAAACATCACAAGGTGTTGGACTCCACATGGAAAAACCTTCACCCTCACCAGAGACGTTGATGAGGAAATAAGGGGTCACTTCCAGAGCCACCCCATTTTGCTCAATGGTATCAAAGAGTTGGACGTAGTTTTCTGCTCCACCCCAACCGGTTCGCACATATTTTTTCTTAGCCTTTAAGCCTGGTAAAATCTCTTCAAATGTCATGTTTTTCTCCTTTGTTATCTAGTTAACTTTCTCCCTTTATTATATCAAAAAAAGAGCTTTCTCTATGTAAAAAGCCAGAGTTCTTCTACTCTAGCTTTCATCTTTTATTGATTTTCTTCTGAGTGACGATAGCCATAACCGAAATAAATTCCGACCCCGATCAGGAGAGCAACTCCGAAGGCCAGCCAGGTCGATAGGGAATACTGGGTCATAAAGGACAGACAGACCACAATCGATAGGATTGGCAAGACCGGAACCAAGGGGGTTTTAAATTCACCAGGTCCAGGAGCCCCGTGTTCCTTGCGCAATTTCAAGAGGGCAAAGGCCAACATAACTAGGTAAGCCAAGGTACAAATATTTAAGAAGGAAGCGATACTGGCTAGCGGGAAGACTCCACCAGCAATG
The DNA here is from genome assembly GCF_041432055.1 of Streptococcus sp. 27098_8_186. Classification (NCBI taxonomy): domain Bacteria; kingdom Bacillati; phylum Bacillota; class Bacilli; order Lactobacillales; family Streptococcaceae; genus Streptococcus; species Streptococcus sp. 27098_8_186. The sequence continues at coordinate 125,020 of NZ_JAPVYV010000002.1, read as the reverse complement.
GCAGCCATCGAGCCAGCTACTAGTGTTGCATTTTTTGGAATTCTAGTTTTTGGATCGAGCTGTTTCATAGCTTTTGGCAAAAGCCCATCCCGCGCCAAACTGTAAATCATCCGTGAAAGGGCAAAGGTCATGGAAATGCAGACGGTAATCAGGGTCAAAATCGCTACCAGTGATACATAATTTCCAGCCCAGCCGGCTCCGACCTGACGAAGGGCAAAGGCAACCGCGTCTTCTACATTTAAGTTCTTAAAAGGAACCATACCGGTCAAAACTAAGGTAACCAAAATATAAAGAACAGTTGTGATTAAAAGACTAAGGACAATGCCGCGAGGGACGTTCTTTTGTGGTTCCTTGATTTCGTCGACCGCCATTGAAATGGACTCAAAACCAAGAAAGGCAAAGAACATGAGCGAAGCGCCAGTCATAATCCCTGTCTGACCACCATAGATTTCGCCAAATCCATACGGAGCAAAGTTGGCCCAGTTGCTAGGGTTTAGGTGAAAAATCCCGACAAGGATAAACAAGGCAAGAGCGGAGAACTTGAGTAAGACCAGCAAGGAATTAAAGCGTAAGACCGCTTTTGCATTCATAAGAACTAAGGCAGTGACGAGGACCATGACCAAAATAGGCAAGAGATCCACATAAGTTCCCTTAGCTGGATCAAAAGTCCCGTTTAAAGCCGTCGGCAGGCTCCAGCCAAGATTGGCCAACAAGCCCTTGAAATAAGCAGCCCAACCTGAAGCCACCCCTGATACAGCTGTCATAAATTCCATCACAGTCAACCAACCGGCAATCCAGGCAGGAAACTCTCCAAAGATGGCATAGAGGTAACTATAGGCCCCACCAGTTGAAGGGATACGAGATGCAAATTCTGCAAAGAAGAGGGCAGATAAGCCGACGCAAAAAGCCGCAATCACAATCGAAATAATCAAGGCTGGACCAGCTAAATTCGCTGCTGCAGTACCCGTAATTGTGAAGATTCCTGTTCCCACCATGGCACCGATTCCTAAAATAATCAAATCCCACAAACGTAAATGGCGATTTAGACCCGGGTGTACTTGCCCAAGTCCCTTTTTTCGAAATAGATTCATGCATATTCTCCCATCTAATGAGTTTATTCTATCATACTTGAACAAGAAAGAGAGTGGGACAGAAATCGGTAATTCGTCAGAATTCGATTTCGTCGTCCCACCTCCTCACAGTTGAGTAGGTCATCTTTGGAGCTTAAAAAGCGAACAAAGATACCAATCAACCACTGCGTCTTGCTCGACAATCCAAAAACAATTGAGAGGCTAGGACTTTTGTCCCAGCCCCCCTTTTCTTTCTATTTATCACTTTCCGTCCTATTCTTTTTCAAAGCACGAATCGTAAACCAATAATAAATAACCAGCCCAAAGACGATGATCACTGTGGGCAGAAGAACCGTCATACCAAGATTCTGAACTCCTTGTGCCAAGGTCCAGCGATGTAAGAATCCAACCACTAAAAAGGCGACGATAGGAAAGATGAAAGCTCGTCCAAACTCTTCTTTCCATTGCCAAAGAATGAGACCTCCGCTAGCCCCTGTCATGAGAAGGGCATCCCAAGGACTAGGGACTACAAACAAAGCAAGAGCTGGCAAGAAACGGACTCCCACAATTTCACTGAAAAAATAGATCCCTAATACCAGAACAAAAGCTACATAAATTGCTTTTTTCGCTTTTTCTTCCGCAAAAATGAGACGACGAAGGAGATAGAAGATGATCCCAACAGCTAGGAGTCCCAAAATGATATCGGTTAAATAGACTAGAGGCTTGAGCACAAGGACCGCTTGAGAAGCAAAATCACTTAAGAGGCGATAAAAAATCACAATACCTGAAAAGATAGCCCCATATTTTAGAACAGACCGCGTCGATTCTTTGGGCATATTTTCGATAATTTGGTCTGCCATTTCCTTTGGATCTAGACCAAAATAATCCTTTGCCGTGAGGCCATCTCCGCTTGCTTGCGAAAAATCTAGCGCCAAATTATAGACCTGCTCTCTTAAGGCCTTCTCCTCATATAAAAAACCTGCAAGATTGAAATAATCCCAGAGATCTTGGAAATAAACTTGATCCTCCTGGCTAAAGGTTTGCATCAAGGCCTGCGTTTCTTCAAAATACATTGCTGATTTCATGCTTCTTCCTTCTTTCTTTGGAGACAAAATACAATAAGGGTCAGGACTAGTCCCATGAGAGGAAGGAGCCAGCCTATTAAATGAGCAGTTTCCTGATTCACAAGACGCATCCAGCATCCAGTAACTAGGAAAGTCAGGCCCATGACTAGTAGACTCGACATCAAACGCTCCCTGTTTCTATAAGCCATAACTGCAAACCCAAGTAAGACTAAGACAGCAAGAGCAATCCCCCAACCATCTGATAAGAAGAGACTCCCAATATGGCCAAAATAGATCGAAAATTGTCGTACGATGTTCAGAAATACCATCAGGCTGATCCCACTGATAAAAATAGCCCAAGACCACTTCATTTCTCCATAGCTCTGTTTGGACCAAAGCCACGTGATAAACTGGCTGAACACCAAGAAATTGAGTAGAATAACAACATAGGTCAAAGGTTCGATTTTCAGTGGTGTCATCCAGGTAAAATCCATTAAATAACGCATGCCAACTAAGATCCCTCCAAGTAGGAAGACGAGTCCCACATAAGATCCTAAAGAACGTTTTGGCAAGTCTGAAAGAACTTGATCCACCATCGCCCGTGGATCCTTTCCAAAATAATCCACTGCCCGAATGCCTTCTTTTTCAGCAACTTTTAGGTCGCAAACCATATTGTAGAGTTGTTCACCGAGCGCTTCATCATCATAAAAATAGGACTTGGCCCCAATATAGGCCACCATTTTTTTCATATAGGTTTGATCCTCTTTGTTTAAATGAATCAATTCATCGGACATTTTTTCTGTATAACTTTCTACCATTCTTCCCCCTCCTTCTTGATACGTTCTACTTTTGTGACCAGCTCCTGCCACTGGTCCCAAAATTCCTCTAAGCGCTCTCTTCCAGCATCACTGAGTGAAAAATACTTGCGATCAGGACCATCTGGAGACGGCCTCATTTCCCCATGAATAACCCCTTGTTTTTCTAATTTTTGAAGCAGGGGATAAATGGTCCCAGCGACAATCTTATCAAATCCCATCTCTTTGAGACTTTGGATCAATTCATAGCCATAGATGGCCTTTTTTGAAATAATCTCAAGCACACAGCCCTCCAAGACTCCCTTTAGTAATTGGGACTCTTTCATCCTTCTCACCTCTTTCTTCACATTTTTCACTAGTTTGTTTTACATACTAGTATTTTCACTATCAGTATACTCTTTCTCGGCTAGTATGTAAAGCATAATAGTAACTTTTTTCAAAAAAATTTTTATTCCTTAAAAATCCCTTAAAATCAAGGTTTCTCTGTATACTCGTGTGTAAATATACAAAAAAAGTTCAAAAAACACTTTATTTTGTAGATTGATTGGAGTATAATAATTAAAATTATTCAAAAGGAGACACGAATATGAAAAAATCGAAGCTTGCTCTTTTAGCAGGTGTCGCCGCGGCTTCAACGCTTTTCCTTGCTGCATGTGGCTCATCTTCTAATGCGTCAAAAGGGACAACCTACAACTACGTGTACGGTACAGACCCTGATACCTTGAACTATTTGACTTCAAACCGTTCAACTACAAGCGACATTACTACCAACTTGGTCGATGGTTTGTTTGAAAACGACCAATACGGTAACCTAGTGCCTGCTCTTGCTGAAGACTGGTCCGTTTCAAAAGACGGTCTGACTTATACTTACAAGCTTCGAAAAGATGCGAAGTGGTATGATTCAGAAGGAAATGAATATGCTGACGTCACTGCAAAAGATTTCGTGACATCTCTAAAATACGTAGCAGATAAAAAATCGGATGCTCTTTACTTGGTTCAAAACTCAGTCAAAGGCTTGGATGACTATGTAAACGGGAAAACCAAAGACTTCTCAACTGTTGGGGTAAAAGCTGTTGATGATCACACTCTTCAATACACTTTGAACCAACCAGAATCTTTCTGGAATTCTAAATTGACGACTGCTACCATGATGCCAGTTAATGAAAAATTCTTGGAATCAGCTGGGAAAGACTTTGGTAGCGTGAAACCAAATGGTATCCTCTACAATGGTCCATACATTTTGAAATCCTTCACTTCAAAATCACAAATCGAATTGGATAAAAACCCTGATTACTACGACAAGAAAAATGTTCACATTGATACGGTTAAATTGACTTACTTCGATGGATCTGACCAAGACTATCTTGCTCGTAACTTCTCAGATGGGAACCTATCTACTGCTCGTCTCTTCCCAACAAGCTCAACTTACAGCACAATTCAGAAGAAATTCAAGGATAACATCGTTTATACACCTCAAGATTCTACTGTTTACTACGCTTACTTCAACGTTAACCGTCAAAACTACGGCCATACTAAGAAGACGTCTGATGAGCAAAAGAACAGTACTAAGACAGCTCTTCAAAACAAGAACTTCCGTCAAGCTTTGAACTTTGCTTTAGACAGAACTTCCTACAGCGCTCAAGTTAACGGGAAAGATGGAGCATCAAAAACTCTTCGTACCCTACTAGTTCCACCTACATTTGTGCAAGCCAACGGAAAAGACTTCGGTACGCTCGTTGAAGAAAAACTTGCCGCAACAGGAGATGAGTGGAAAGGTGTAAGCTTTGCTGATGCTCAAGATAGCTTGCATAATACGGATAAAGCCAAAGCGGAACTTGCAAAAGCGAAAGCTGAATTGCAATCACAAGGTGTTCAATTCCCAATCCATATCGACTATGTTGTAGACCAATCTTCTAATGCTCTTGTCCAACAAGCAGACTCTATGAAGAGCTCAATCGAAGCGGCCCTTGGTAAAGATAATGTCGTGATCGATGTACAAAAATTGTCTACAGACGATGCAGACAACGCTACTTACTTCGCCCAATCACCAGATCAAAAAGACTTTGATATGGATATCACTGGTTGGGGACCTGACTTCCAAGACCCATCTACTTACTTGGATATCTTAAACCCAACAGATGGTTCAACCTTGACTGGTATGGGACTTGATCCTAAGAAAGACCAAGCGCTCATCGAAAAAATTGGTTTGAACGAGTACAAAGCATTGTTGGATGCTGCCAATGCTGAAAAATTGGATACCAATGCGCGTTATGAAAAATATGCTGATGCCCAAGCTTGGTTGACAGAAAACGCAATTGTTCTTCCAATCTACTCTAAGGGTGGAGTTCCATCTATCACGAAGGTAACACCATTCTCAGCAGCAAATTCTGCAATTGGTATTAAAGGTGAAACAAGCTTCTTCAAATACCAAAAACTTCAAGATAAGACAGTCACAACTGCTGACTACGAAAAAGCTTATAAGAATTGGTTGAAAGAAAAAGAAGAATCAAACAAAAAAGCGCAAGAAGAACTTGCAAAACACGTGAAATAATCGCGATAGAAAACACCGGGGATAAAATCCTCGGTGTTTTTTGTGCTAACAAAATGTTGTATGTTTCATCTTATTTCTAATCTTTTATAGACTCGAACGCTATCTCACGACAATCTTCCGATAACTTCTAGAAGTCAGAAGAAAGACGAGAACATAAGAGATGAAAAAGACAGCGCAGATAGAAAGAGTTGTTTGAAGAACCAAGCCCGCATTGGTCGCTCCTAGGAGGGCAACGATCTTTACAATCATCTTGTAGGCCACTCCTAAGTACAGGAAGGAGAAGAATAGAGGAAGGAAAAAGACGGTGAGAATCTGTTTGCGAATGGTGGTGGTCGTTTGTTTTTGGTCCAATCCTACTTGTTGCAAGATCACAAAATTTTCCCGGTCCTCATAGCCCTCTGAAATCTGCTTGTAGTAAATGACGAGAACTGTGGCTAATAGAAAGATCACCGATAGAAAAATCCCGATAAATAGAAGAGTCCCTGCTGTTTCACGCCAATCTTTCTCTATACTGTATCGATCAAATCCACTGAAGTAAGTCGCACCATATTGACTCATTTTGTCTGTCGAATGAAGCTCTTTGATCACGCCAGCAAGGAAAGCATTATTTTCTTTATCTTTGGCAGTAATAGAGAATTCCAAATTTTTATCCATTTTTAGTCCCAGTTGGTTCAAGTCAGGGAGGACCAGGTACAAACCCATTTGGTGTTGAAACAGGGCACCTTGGGGGAGTTTTCCTTGGATAAAATTGGAGTTTAGTTTTTCTTTAATCGTGAAGGTCTTCCCATTGATTTCTAATTGCGCGTCTAATCTTCCAGGATACTGATACCCATAGGCTAAGATTTCATTTTCCCCAAGCTCAACTTTTTGACCCGTCAGTTGCTCATAAGTCGCCTGATCAAAAAAGTTGACTACTCCTTCTGTCTTCAACTCCTGATCAGTTGATGGAGTGGACTGGTCATTCACCTCTAAGACCTTTCCATCAATCTTTCGAATTTCAGCCGACCAGTATGTTGTCTGTGCCACTTGGTAATCTGACAGATGTGTCGCATCGGCTGTTTTCTGAATAATAGCTTGAACATCCTCAATAACCGGTTCTGTTTCAGCTTCTGAAGTCATATGCCCCACACTAATATTGTAGTCCGAAGGGAAAACAGTATCTAGATAGTTCTGCCCTCCAATAAAGATATTGAGCGATCCGGTTAAGGTGACCAAGACCATGGTGGAGAGAATACTAATGGTCGCAAGGCCAGCTGCATTTTTTCGCATCCGAGCTACTAAATTAGAGACGGATATAAAATTCTCTGGCTTGTAATAGTAGGATTTCCGACCTTTGAGAAATTTTAAGAAGGTAATGGAGCCTGCGTTGAATAAGAGATAGGTCGCTAGAATGACCAAGATGACGGCAATAAAGAATCCTTGAACCGCTGCAACTGGACGCTCTGCTGTTAGCGCTATATAAAAAGCAATTCCTAAGAGCCCAAGTCCTAAAAGAGTTTGGACCAGCAAGAAGCGTCCTTTCTTCTCTCCTGCCTTTTTCTGTTGCATGAGGTGGAGAGAACTGTAGCGCAAGAGGCGGAAAGAATTCAACAAGAGAATGAGGCCAAAAGCTAAGGCTAACCCAAGTAAAGTGTTAAGAACAGCCCCTATCTGGAAGGTTGATTGAATGACGACTGGTAGACCCATACATTTTAGAAGCAAGGCGAAAATCAAGCGATCAAACAAGAGTCCCAAACCCAGTCCCGCGCCAACTGTGAGGATATAGAAGAAGAGCAATTCCCATAAGGTCATGACGAGAAGGTGCTTCTTCTCCATCCCCAAAACACTGTACAGTCCCAGTTCTTTGGAACGATTTTTCATGACATAGCCATTGGCATAAGCCACCAAAATGATGACGACCAGCTGGACGACGAAACTACCAAAACCAAGAACAGTTCTTGCCGATCCCCCTCCGTAAGAATCCTCTAAATGAGGAGTCGTTGCCAGCGCGATAAAGCTATAGAGGATCATGGTCGTTAAAATGACAGCTATAGCGAAAGGATAATACAACTTGCGATTTTGTTTGAGGTTGGAAAGTGCTAATTTACTTGTTAATTTAAACATCATGATCCTCCTTTCCCGCCATGACCGTCAGGGTATCTGAGATTTCTTGGAACATCTGACGCTCTGTCTTTTCCCCGCGGAAAATCTGGTTGTAAAGGATCCCATCCTTGATAAAGAGCACGCGCTTGGCACGCGCTGCTGCTGCGGTTGAGTGGGTCACCATGAGAATGGTTTGCCCCATGCTATTGATATCTTCAAAGACATCTAGCAAAGCAGCTGAAGACTTGGAATCCAGCGCCCCTGTTGGCTCATCCGCAAGGAGAATTTCTGGTGAGGTAATAATGGCCCGTGCTACGGCTACCCTTTGTTTTTGCCCACCAGAGATTTCGTAGGGATATTTTTCAAGCAGTTGGTGAATGTCCAACTCCCGACTGACGCTATCCACCTTGCTCATCATTTCCTTGACCGGTCTGCGAGAAAGGACCAAAGGTAAGAGGATATTGTCCTTGACGGACAAGGTATCCAGCAGGTTGAAGTCTTGAAAGACAAAGCCTAGTTTTTCCCGACGGAAGCTGGATGCGTCTTTGTTCTTGATGGTTGAAGTATCGGTGCCATTGAGGTAGACTCGTCCTTCCGTCGGCTGATCCAGCATGGCTAGGATATTGAGGAGGGTCGATTTCCCAGATCCTGATTCCCCCATGATGGCGACGTATTCGCCTTTTTCAACTGTGAAGTGGATATCCTTTAAGGCTTCAACCTGCGTTCCTTGAAAGCGGGTTTTATAGATCTTTTTGATATGTTGAACATCTAGTAGGGTCATGGTCTGTTCCTTTCTAGCTCGAAAAAAGCTTCAATCGTTTTTTACAAATCTATTGTACTAAAACTGAAACGCTTTCACCATAACATAACCTTACATTTTACCCTTTATTTCTTACATTTTTGTAAGAAAGCAAAAATAGGCTAGGACTTGAGGTCCTAACCTATTTTTATTCGTTCATTACTGAGCCGATGTATAAGGTGCAACCATTTTATATGCACTTTCAAGAGCTTGTTTCATTGTATCACGAGATGTTTTCACTTGTTGTAAGAAAGTCGTACGTCCTTGTTCAGGAACAGTCGTACTATCAGGACCTACGCTTGAAAGCATCTTATCAAATTGAGTTTTTGAGTCATCCAAGACCTTAATAGCCGGATCCACTTGTTGAGTATACACATCTCTCTGAGCCTCTGGAATTTGTTGGCCAATATCTTGTGCATATTTCTTATAGTTTTCAACTAATTTGCTATAAAGATTCTTCATATCTCCGATTGTTTTTGCACTGTCGATTTCTTCATCTGTCAACAATACAATTTCAGGGATATTTGTTGAAGAAGTTGCTGATTTAGATGATTTTGATGAACTGCTTGATTTGCTTTCTGAAGTAGATGATTTTTCTACCTTACTAGAAGAAGCCTTTGCATCTTTGCTAGATGATTCCGAAGCAGTTTTACCAGAACATGCTGCTAACGTTGCAACTGATAAGAGGGCCACGCCCGCTGTAAGAAGTTTTTTCATAATTTTTTCTCCTATAGATATTGATTAATTATATTTTAAAATGAAATCTTTTTATTGTCAAATATTTTATGTACTCAATCCTTTTTATACCGACTTTTATCACTAACTCTTAACATATTTTTCCGTCCTATTCACAAAAACCAGAAAATAAATTTTTATTCATTCCGCATATAAAATAAAAGATTAGACAAAACGTCCAATCTTTGATGAATGATTGAAAGAACTGAATAAGCCCGTATTTCTTTTTTTCATTGATGAAGTAATTGATTGAACTCTTGTTGAAGTTCCTTGTTGTCCGTTGGTTTTAGATACATCTTTCCACCATTGGTCGTGGGAGAATGAAAGACAATGGCTTCTCCTGTATCTGTAATGGCAAAGAAATAACTATGCACATCTGGATACTTGTCCCAATTGCTATAGCGTTCCACGATTCTGTATTTTGCATTTCCCTGACCAGTTTCTGTATAAATGGCATCCATCTTGCTATTTTCCCCTAGAGTATAGAGGTTGTCTGGTCCTACATCACCGCCAGCAATGCCTTTTTGGTAGTTGGGTTGTCCCATCTTTTCTCCCCAGGTCTTCATAAATTCTGCTAATTTTGCTGATTTTTCTGCATTCCAAGGCGTTTTTTCCTGGCTTTGGCTATTTCCCGCTGATGGTGTGCTGTCAAAAGTTTGCCAGTCAAACCTCTTGAGATCCCATTTTTCCTCATCCGATTTTCCAAAGAGGGCAGTCAGATCTGACCCCGGTACTTGGACTTCTTCTTCCTGGACTTTGATCGTAGCATGAGGCGTCTTTTCTATCCGTGAGAGCACGGCTACCCCATGGCCAGTTCCAGACATCCAGCTGACTTCTAAGACTTCTCCTCCCTGATAGAGGGTCGTCGCATTGCGCGCTCCACCGTGTCCAGCGACGAAACCTTCAGCTAGTAGAGTCGGTTTTTGGTCCTTGAGGTAATAAACTCCTGTCACAAAGTAGCTTCCATCGGTCTGCTGATTGGCGATGATCATCTCATCTACCCCATCGTTATTTAAGTCCTTAAAGGCATAGCGAACGGCATCTGGCTGATTGATCACGGTCTCGATCACCCAGCTATTGATCATCCGATCTTCCTTGGCTAATGCATTATTCAATTTGGAAATGGCATCTAAATCTTTTGAAGTGGCAAAAATCTTTTGATAGTCTGAAAAAACAGACTGGTATAATTGTTTGTTATCTGCTTTTTTCGCTTGTTTTTTTGCTGAAGTCTGGCTCGTTGTAGCCTCTTTTTTAGGACTGGACTGGCGCTGGTATCTCTGGTAACATCCTGTTAACAGGACCATACTCGAAGCCACTAAGCCCAATTGCATCCATTGTTTTCTTTTCATCTGATCTCCTTTAGTCTCCCGTGTTTTCATACTGATCTTTATTATACTAAAATAAAGGTGAGGAAGGAATCCCTTCTTCACACTTAGTTTACTTTATTCGGTTTGGTTCGACGATCCGTTTTACTTTCAATATGCTCTTTCACCAAGGCAACCACCTCATCATTGGTTGGAAGGTCCGAGTGCTGGGCATCTTCCCCCGTCACCGTAATCTCCGTATAGCTAGCTGCCTGGTTTTGGTAGATATATTTCCCAGCGGAAACACTGGCGTCCGGAACCAACTCATCTGAATCATAGGTAATAGTCCCTGCTACTGAATACATATGAAGGGTTGTGGGGATAGCTTTTCTGGCCTTGATAAAATCGGCCAACATCTCAGATTTATTTTTGATATTGGTCTCCGTGAAATTGTAGGGAGTTCCGATGGTCATAAGGGTCTTGAGATCCACATCATAATCCCCTAGATAATTTTCAATAAAGGCTGTATAAATCAAGCCACCGTTGGAATGACCCAAGCCCTTAAAATTATTAAAATTATATTTTTCTTGAAGGGCTTCGAAGGCTTGATTAAATAGTTTGGCTTGCTTTTTAATGTTACTATAGCCATCTTTGTTGTTTTCAAAACCAACCACAATTACTGGTTCATTGTCCTTGGCATCAATACTTCCACTATAGGTGATATGCCCATCATTCCAAACTTTAACCTTGAGCAGACTGTGTTTGGTTCCTTGGCGGTCTTGGTTGAGCTTGGTCACCAAGCCATCAAAGCGGTTCTCTGTCGCAGAGCTTCCCGGGATCATGATGATGGGAGACAATTTTGAATTATAAAATTTCTCAATTTTTGAAACATTGGTCCGAGTCCAGCTATAAGAAGGAATGGCTAAAGCGATTAAGAAAAGACTGACCAAAGTAAGGACGATCTCTGTTTTTTTAGATGGCTTCATCGCTTTCTCCTTTCACTTTTAAATCTTTTCGGATACGATTTCCCATACGGACAAATGGTAGATAAAGGAGCACATCGACGGCAAAACAAAGTATACTGACAGCTAAGGCTCTCAGACTTCCTCCCGTTCCAATAAAAGCATAGAGAAGGCTAGGAGTCCCATCTGGCACCGGATAGACAGCTGCTGGCATCAGCTTGAAGCACAAAGCTACAGCTGCTATTCCCATATTCACCAAAGGGATCAATAAGAAGGGAATCACATATAGGAGGTTGAGAAGGACCGGTATTCCTACCATGAAAGAAGCCCCATTGTTAAAGAGACTTGGAAACAGACTGAGGAGGCTGACTTTCTTGTCCTTTTCACTTCGTGAAACCAGCAGGATCGCTACCAATAAGGCTAGGACGGCGCCGACACCAGCCACCAGACCAAAACTGCGGTACAAATTGGTCAAGGTATAGAGATGAGGAATGCCTGTCGTTGAATGATGGGTCACAGCGTAGGTCAGATTTTCCAAGGCAAAGCTATCATCCGCAATTGAGTTCAAGGCAAAGGCTTGACTATTACCAAACCAAGCAGATAGTCCACTAAATAGTCCCATGACAAAGGTGGACAGGAGATGATGACTGCTTACAGTTAGAGAAGCCAAGAACTGTCGGATAGTCTGAAAAATATTAAATTGATTTCCAAGAACCAAAAGAAGATTGAGGCTGACCCCTAGAACTAAGGACAAGAAAATGGGACGCACCGTCTTGGGTTGATAGATGAAATCCTTGTCCACAATCTGGTCGTCACTGGCCTTGGATAGACGAAAGATCTGCCCAATTAGATAGCCTAAAAAAATCGCTAAGACGATATTGGTCGTCGCGGGTAAGTTGATACGCGTCAGTTGCCCGTCATGGAGCGGTCCCACCAACAATTCCTGAGACCCTACAATCAAGCTGACCAAAAGAGCGGTGACACCTGCTGTCCCTGTACTTCTACCATAGTGCCCAGCTGTATATTTTCCAGCGAAGTAGGTCACTAAAGGCCCAGCTAGACCTCCTAAAAAATTGGAAAAATTAATGAGGACTTGACTAATGGCCTGATCCCATGGCAACCAGCTATCCATCGAAAAGAGCTGATGGATATAGCCTCGATCGGAGAAGACCGATAGAGCGATCACCCGAATGATTCCTGAAAATAGAAAAAAAGGAAATAAGGAAACCAGGGTTTTCTGGGAAATTTGAATCAAACTTTTTTCTCGTAACCAGAAAAACTTCTGGACTAAATACTTGGTCATGAGGCCTCCTGTTCGAGTTGATTGACTTATTCACGTTTACTTTTCTATTATTATACCATACTGGCGAGCCTTTCCTTTCGTTTGGAGAAGCATCGTCTTTTGAGAATGCTGTTAATATTTTCAAAACTTTTCAAAAACTCTTTGACAGGGGTCTTCATTTCCTCTATACTATTTGTTAGCTAACAAAACGATGGATCAGGTTACCGTTGGTCTTGCTATGCTACCTGACGGAAAATCAGATCGTTACAATGGATTGTCAACTGATTATTTACACCATAGTCCATCTCTTTAGGAAGATCTAGGAGGAATCAGACACCTATGTCACAAGATAAAATTTCAGCCAAGGTCCTGTTTGCAATCTTTGCGACGGGGATCCTTTCTTTTTGCGGGGTTGCTGGAGAAACTGCCATGAATATCACCTTCCCAATATTGATGAAGGAATTTGAAATCAATACCGCAACCGTTCAGTGGGTCACCACCATCTATCTTCTAGTAGTTGCCTGTGTGGTCCCCTTATCTGCCTACCTCAAGCGCTCTTTCAAAATGAAGTCCATCTTTTTAGTTGGAAATCTCCTATCTGTTTTAGGTGTTCTCATTGACTTCCTAGCTCCAAGTTTTGGCTTTGTGGTCTTGGGTCGATTGGTCCAAGGAATGGGGGTTGGTTTTGCCCTTCCTCTGATGTTTAATATCATTTTAGAGCAGGTCCCAAAACGCAAGATCGGTCTCATGATGGGAGTGGGTACCCTGATTACAGCTATCGCTCCCGCCATTGGGCCTACTGTCGGTGGTCTCTTGACAGCTAACTTCGGTTGGCGGTCCATCTTTTTGGTTCAATTCCCGATCCTTCTAGCTTCGCTAGTTGCAGGACTTCGCTCCATTGAACAAATCAGTACAGTCAAACGAGAAACCCTTGATATCATGAGCCTTCTCGCTATTATTGCTTCATTTTTAGGCTTGATTTTATGGATTCACGGCCTATCTGACCATACTTTCTTTAGTTTTTCTGTCCTTGGTTGGCTGGTGATTGGGGCTTTGGGACTGGTTCTCTTAGTCTGGCGGTCCAATCAGTTAGAGACTCCCATTATCAACCTTGCCATCTTAAAGAACCATCTCCTCACTGGCCATGTTCTTGCCTTTTTCACTTTCCAATTAGGATCTCTGGCCATGAGTTTCCTCTTGCCCAATTATGACCAATTAGTCAACCACTCGAGCACCACGCTTGCAGCCTTGATGCTACTTCCAGGAGCCATCATTGGAGCAGGTTTTGCTCCTTTCTCCGGTCTCATTCTAGATAAACTAGGCGCCCGCAAACCAATTCTCCTTGGAGCTGGTTTGATTCTTCTGGCTCATTTCTTCTTCACACTCTTTGGCTTGAAGTTATCAAATGTCTTGATTCTTGTCTTTTACATGATCTTCATGACCGGTATGGGGCTGGCCTTCGGCAATATCATGACCAACGGACAAAAACAACTCTCTCTAGAAGAGCAACCTGATGCGAACGCGATCTTTAACACCCTGCAACAATTTGCAGGCGCTGTCGGAACAACCCTGGCTTCGCTGATTGTTGCCATGAGCCAAGCTAATCAAAAGATGGACTTCACCCAAGCCACTGCTAAAGGAAGTCGCAACGGTTTCATGGTCCTATTTGCCTTAGGCATCTTCCAACTTCTTCTCTTATTTTGGGTTGTGGGAAAAGAAAATGAAACGAACTAATTTATCTCATCAAAAACAGCAAGATTTGCTGTTTTTTTATTATCCTTTTCTGACCCGTGTGACAATGCCATCAGGATCCTCAAAGGTAAAATCATTAGAGCTCAACCATTTGACAGGAGCCCCATAGGCTTTTGCCCTCTCTGCGATGGTAACTAGGCCTTCCTTGTTTGCCACTTCAACGACGTAATAGGCAAGGCCAGGCATATCTTTTTCACGCTTGGCTAAAGCTTTTCCACCCCATTCATTGACAGCTAGGTGATGGTGGTAGTCTCCTGAAGCAATCCAGCTGGCAGATGGAATCGTGAACTTATTAGATAGGTCCAAAACGGCTTGGTAAAAAGTTGTTGCTAGCTGGCTATCCTTGACCGATAAGTGGATATGCCCCATGCGGGTATCTGGCGCAATGACAAAAGGCTCTACCTTTCGGCCCATGTCATAAATTTCTTGTGCTGAGAGTTCCTCTGTCACCCCAATGATGCGGCCATCTTCCCGAATATCCCAGTCGGCAACAGGTTTATCTCTATAGAGTTCGATGCCATTTCCTTCTGGATCTTCCAGATAAAGAGCTTCACTATAGCCGTGGTCTGCTGCCCCAATAAACGGATAATTCAATTCCGCAATGTGTTTAAACACATCTGCTAGGTCCTCGCGAGACGGCAACAAAATGGCCATGTGGTAAAGGCCATAACTGGACTGAACCGCTTCTTTACGATTAGTTTGAATCAGATGCACTAAGTCTTTTCCCCCTGCCCCCAAAATAACTTCGGTTTCCGTTTGGGTTCGGATTTCAAGTCCTATAATCTGTGTATAAAAGGCCGTCTGACGAGCTAAATCCTTAACATTTAGCACTGCTTCTGCGAGGTAAATCTCACTATTATATGCGTAAACCATTTTCTCCCCCCTATGTTGTAACAATATATATTACATTATATCCTATTTAGGTGTAATGTCAAACATTACACCTATAATTTCCATTAAATTGTCGAACTTTTATCATTTGAGTTAAAATCCTTGCTTTCTTTTTGTATTTTATTTATAATCATTCTAAATAAGATGAAGGAGATATTGTATGACTGAAATGAAACATGGAGTAGATGAATCATTTAACGACCGCTTGAATATCTTGAGAGCCGCTGTTCTCGGGGCCAATGATGGGATTATTTCTATAGCTGGGGTGGTGATCGGGGTAGCCAGTGCCACACCAAACATCTGGATCATTTTTCTTTCTGGCTTATCGGCGATTTTGGCAGGTGCTTTCTCGATGGCGGGCGGTGAGTATGTCTCTGTTTCCACACAAAAAGACACGGAAGAAGCCGCTGTGAACCGCGAACAAGCCTTGTTGGATCGCGATCCAAAGTTAGCGAGAGAATCTCTCTACCACGCTTATCTTCAAAATGGAGAATGCGAAACTTCCGCAAAGATTTTGACAGAACGGGCCTTTCTGAAACATCCCCTCAAAGCCCTGGTCGAAGAGAAATATGGTATCGAATATGAGGAGTTTACCAATCCTTGGCATGCTGCTGCATCTAGCTTTCTTGCTTTTTCGGTTGGTTCCCTTCCTCCAATGCTCTCTATTATTCTCTTTCCAACTGCCTATCGCATCCCGGTGACGGTCTTCGTTGTTGGACTATCCTTGATCTTCACTGGCTATACCAGTGCAAAACTGGGAAAAGCACCAACCAAGCCAGCCATGCTTCGCAACCTCATCATTGGCCTTCTCACCATGGGTGTGACATACTTCTTCGGACAACTCTTTAGTATCTAAAAAGCTGAGACTTCTGTCTCAGCTTTTTTAGATAAATGATTCAAACTAATGGATTAGTTATTTCCGAAGACTTTAAAACGTCCTTCTGTTTGGATGTCCTTATCTCCTGCTGGTGCGACGATTTGACCAAACGGTGCTTGGGCACGAAGCTTCCAGTTAGCTGGAATGTCATATTTTTCAGCTAATTGAGCATCGACAAGTGGATTGTAGTGTTGCACATTCATACCGATATTTTTCTCAGCTAAAGCCAACCATGTAGCATAAAGAGCGATTCCGTGACCTTGTTCTGACCAAATTGGGAAGTTTTCTGCATAAAGCGGGAATTGCTCTTGAAGGCCTTTCACCACATCTTGGTCTTCATAGAAGAGAATGGTTCCCTTAGCCTGGGCAAAACCTGCCAAACGTTCTTTTGTTCCTTCAAAGGCTTCTGCAGGTGTTACTTTTTCAAGCTCTGAATAAGCAATCTCATTCCAGAAGGCATCTGATTCTTTATCCAACAAAATCACCACACGTGATGTTTGTGAATTAAAAGCTGTTGGTGTTTCAAGAGCTGCCCCTTGGATAGTATCAACTAATTCTTGATTTGAAAGTTCCACATCTTTTCCTAATGCATAGATAGAACGGCGTTTTGCTTGTAAATCTGTAAAGTTTGTCATGATAAGACCCTCTCTTGTTGTAAGATTATTTGTTACAATAGCTATTATACATGATCGTAATGTAATGTCAAGGATTACAACTCGGATTTTTTAAACTTTTATTCCATTTCACTAAAGATGGGCCAAGAGGAGTGAGAAAAAAAGGTTGGATAAAAGTTTCCAACCTTCAATAAATCATAACCGTATAAATCTTTAGAGGATCAAGATCCAAGAATAACGAACTCCTGACGATCTTTACAATCCATTTTAGAACTACTTTTTTCTAAGCAAGATAATTCTCAAAGTTTCTTTGTTCCTCAAATTCTGTTCGCGCTACTACTCCTCGTTAGACGAATCAGTAGCCAACATTTTTTTGATGGATTCGCGGGATAAATCTGTCATTTCAGCAATCATCTCGATACTCATCCCCTTCAAAGATAGTTTTTGAATCAGAGACTGCTGACCAGCTTGAACTCCCAGCTCCATGCCTTCTTGTCTACCTTGTTCCAATCCCTGTTCGAGACCACGCTCGAGACCTTGTTCAAGACCTTGTTCGAGGCCCTGTTCAAGACCTTTTTTCAACCCTTTCTGAAAACCGGCTTCCAGTTGTTCTTTCCGAAAGGTATCCATGCTCATCTCCCAATTTTCTCTGATACGAATCCGTTCATCAATCATTTCTTTTTCCTCCCTTGTCCAATTTGATGGGATCAGGAGTGATTCTGCCTGCTCGATCACTTGATCTGGTTGATGACTGAATGGTCGATTGCCAAAAAATTCAAGCCATTGTCTCCAGTGAGCATTCAACTCCGTATCTCTACTTTCATTATACTTATCCAACTCTAAAAAGGCAACCTTTAACATATTGTGCGCTACTCCATCCTTTCGAGAGCTATAAAGAGGTGTCCCATCTACCGTATGGCGCATTTCATAGACATTGACGGGTGAATCTAAATGAGGAAAAATACTTCGCTCCAGGATAGCGATCCCATAGACCGGCTCCAGCTCCTGGTACATAGAATGGGTCGCTCCTTTCTTTCGCTTGCGTTGGACATTATCTACCAGTTGATTGGCTAAATAATAGTGGAAACGATTCAAGAAATACTCTTGCTTCAAAACTTGAATCTCAATGATCACTTCAAGCCCGCTATCTAGTCTTGCTCTCACATCGACGGATGTCTCAAAAGGAAGATCTCCTAAAAACCCCTGCTCATGGATCTGGTCTCCTTCTAAAATCTCAACGGACTCTACTGGCAGATCCAATACTTCGCGGATGAATTTGGCTGTCACATCCGGCAGACTAAAAATCTTTTTCGCCATTAAATCCAAGGTGGGCGATACATACTCGTGTCGTTTTTTCATAGCAACCTCCAATGATTTCGTGTAGGGAGTCCCCTCACTTATACCATTCGAAAAAATTGCAGAAAAAGAGGCTGGGACAAAAGTCCTAGCCTCTCAATTATTTTTGGATTGTCGAGCAAGACGCAGTGGTTGAGTGGGCTCTACTACGCTGATTTCATCAGCTTTTACAGCCCTACTCAACTGTGCGGAGGTGGGACGACGAAATCAAATTCTAACGAATTACCGATTTCTGTCCCACTCTCTTTGCTTTTATGCATGCTCTAATCCTTTTCGTGTATTTTCTTTGATAGTTTCGGCTGAATGGAGCAATTTTTCTTTTTCTTCTTCTGTCAAATGCAAGTCCAATCGTTCAAGAATTCCTTTTCGACCTACAATTGCTGGGTAGCCAAGATAGGTTCCATATTCTGGACGATAGTTAGACACTGGCATTTCCTCGTGGCTATCATTGATCACAGCTTCTGCCAAGCGTTGGGCTGCCGCAGCAATCCCAAAATTGGTATAGAATTTGCCAAAGAAGACCGTGTGGCCACCGCGCAAGGACTCGTAGTTGATGGCGTCAAGCTCTTCTTGAGAGAAGAGATCGGTAATAGCATGTCCTTTGACACGGACCTGACTCCAAGCGACAAATTGAGAATTTCCATGCTCACCAAGATTGTAGCCTGATACACTAGCAGGAGAAACCTGCAAACGATCAGCGACTGCACGCTTCATTCGAGCTGTGTCCAGTAAGGTCCCTGTCCCAATCACCTGCTCTTTTGGAAGGCCGGTATATTGTTGATAGAGTTGAGTTACAGCATCGACCGGATTGGTCACGACCAATAAGACCCCACTAAAGCCAGAAGCCTTCAGATCACGCGCCACTTGCACTACTTGCTTGCTAGTAAAAGGAAGCTCCGCAAAACGGTCATCTGTGTTATTAGCCTGCAACTCGATATTTCCAAGAGTCGACACCACGACATCCGCATCTTTTAAAGCCGCGTAGTCATTGACCGTGATATGCACCGGATACCCCGTATTGGCAACCGTATCACAAAAATCCAAGGCATCTGCCTTGACCTTTTTCTCATTGGTATCAATCAAGACCAAGTGATCACAGGTGTGTTTCAAAATCATGCTGTGGGCCAAGGTCGCACCCACATGCCCCAAACCAATAATACCAATTTTTCTTGTCATCAGAATCCTCTTTTCTAGTATCGATCACACTGTTGGTGAGGATAACTCTTTGTTGACTCTATTCTACCACAATTCTAGAAAGGCGGATTGAAAAAATGGGAAAATTTTCAAGTTTTTTCAAAAAAGAAAAGAGGCACTGCCTCTTTTAACGACTCAGGAAAGAAGAGTCTCAATCTCTTCAAGCGACAAACCTGTCATCTCTGATATCAGATCAGGTGTCATTCCTCGTGAGATCATCTCGCATACCAACTGTTTACGACCTTGTACCAAACCTTCTTCACGCGCTTCGTCTATCGCCGTCTCCAGGGTCATATCATAATTTTCTTGAATACGAATACGCTCGTCTATCATGGTCTTCTCCTCCTTGGTCCAGCTAGATGAATCCAGTAATGAATCTGCATGGGCTACTGCCTGACTGGGAGCTTTTGTGAAGGGAAGATTCCCAAAAAACTCTAGCCACTGTCTGCCTGCATCTGTCAGGTTCTCATCTTTATTATACTTGTCTAGCTCTAAAAAGGCAACCTGCAGAAGATTTTGGTGCTTGCCATTTTTATAATAAGCCTTGAGTTGCTTGCCAGACCGGCTATTGGTCAGCCAGTATTTATTGATGGCGGCCTCTTCGTCTAGTAAGAGCGACTTCTCCAAAATGGCAATTCCATAGACGGGCTCCATCTGCTCGTACATCTTATGAGTCTGGCCTTGCTGGCGCAGTTTTTGCACATTCTCCACCAGCTGATTGGCCAAATAGTAATGGAACCGATTCAAGAAATACTGCTGCTTGCGAATCTGGATCTCGATGATCACCTCGGTTCCATCATGGAGCTTGGCTCTCACATCCACCGCAGTGGAGAACAAGTCATCCTCCTCATAGGCCATGCTGTGTGGCTGGCTTCCTTCCACTATCTGAGCGTCCGCCACATCCAGCTCCAAAATGTCCCGAATAAATGCTGCCGTCACCTCCGGCAAACTAAAAATCTTCTTGGCCATGATATCCAAGGTCGGCGATACATGCGCGTGTCTTTTCTGCATCCCTGCTCCTTTTCGATAAAAAATAGAGGGAAGGTCCCTCTACTTCTATTATTCGAAAAAAATTTGGGAAATAGGAAGCATCTTATTTTGTCGCATTTTTTAAAGCTTGTTGAAGTTCTTCATCAACCGCATAGACGTATAGCCCGTTAACTCCACGGGTTAACAAAACATTTAACTCATTTCGCAATAATGTTTCTCCGTAATTAATCATTTCACCTGATTCAAGTTTTCTGTTTTGAACAGCACTTTTATTTTTGCTTTCACTTATATCAAAAATAATTTTCCCGTCTCTATATTTGACAGATGGGCCAATGATAACTCCCACATAATTTAGATCAAATCCCTGAACGGTAAATGTTGAGCCAATTTCATGAATCGTTTGAGACTGCTCTATCCAGGATAAATGTTTAGATTCTTTTTCTTTTGCAAGTTGTCTGTTCCACGGACAAGACCAGTCTCCGATACGGACACACCAATAGTCAGAATCCTTCGGTTTTGATTGACTACTATATTCCCAATCATAGGTTGCTGTTAAGCGTGAAATCCCTAAACTCTGATTATCATTTTTTTCCTTGATTGCACTTTGAAGTTCTTCAGGAGAATCAAAAACTCTAATATCATAATCATTATCAATTGGAACCTCATTTACAACTCCAACATCAATCAGGTTCCTTATCCACTCAACTGTTTCTTTAGTTGCATGGATACGCATTTGGTTATGTAGCGTAATGAGATTTCCTTTTAAATTGGCTTCATGTTCCAATTTCAAGAAAGCATCATCTGTCCATATTTGGGATTTGTTCATGATCTGATTTTCATCATAAACTAACACGACCACTTTAGATTTAGCGAGTAAATCATTTAAATGATTCCCGCCTAAATAGGCTTGATTTTTTGCAGTCAATAATAAATGACCTTCATCAACCACTACAATTCCAGCATCAGTTTTTTCTTTTTTCAGAGCATTTAAAAATTGAGTTGGTTTCATCACAACATTAATATTTGATCCACTCTTCCATTCCAATTTTTTCTCAATTTCTTGGTAAACACTGAGTTGATCATCATGATTCACAACCAAATTGATATCATTGTTCTCACGAATCATTTGAGTATCTTCAGAATTCAACAAATCATCGATGAGGGAACTCATCAAAACCGTTTTCCCTGCACCAGCATCACCCTTTACTAAAATTAGAACTCCTGTTTCATTTTTACTAATGACAGATGTAATTTTGAGCAATATTTCATTTTTGGCCTTCACTTGTTCATCTGTTAACTTGTGAAATGGAGAGGATTTAAATATCGCTGAATTTCGAATAAAACTTTCTGCTGGGAATAAATAATGGTTTTTCCGATTTAGGGTTCTCCATATCTTTGAGAAAATCTCGTCTAACTCTTCGGAAGTATAATATTGGTTTTGAGGATTTCCTCTTCTATTCTGAACCCTTTCAACTTGGTCAACACTTGATAAGTAAAGCATTAACCTATTCTCAATATCCAAGGTCAAAGATTTATTGAAATGGTTGTGTCCAATAACAAACATTTTAGAGGTTTTAGATTGTTCAAATTGTCGCCAATCTTCTCGGTCTTTCTTTATATCATCTGATAGGTGCTGATTTGTTCTACGAATGATATCTGTTGTTTCTCCGACATAAACACTATACTTGTTTTTATTCTCATCGTTTACGATGTATACAGTTGGATAATCAAAGATAAGCTTAGAATGTTTCGGAGCAATCGTTTCTTTTAATTGATCAAATGTTCGATTTGAATAATCGATTTCTATAACTACGGGTGATTGAATATTGCTCATTTTTTCTCCAAGTCCGTATATTTTTTATTATTTCCCTTGCTTAATTCTACAGGATATTTTTTTGCATTTATATCAATTTTCTCTTTTATAATTTCTTCTACATCCAGATTCAAATTATCTGCTAACATGAAAGAATACATAAAAACATCCGCAAGTTCTTCTTTGATTTCTTTTAATGACTTTTCAACTACTTCCTCTGATTGTTTCCACTGAAATAGTTCCAACAATTCGCTCGCTTCTAGTGAAATCGAAATGGCTAAATCTTTTTCATTATGAAACTTTCTCCAGTCACGTTCATCTCTAAATTGATTAATTAAGTCGATTAATTCTTTCATCCGTCTATCCTTTTCCTGTACATAATCTCCTATTATTATAGCATGTTTGGGAAAGAAATTAACGCTTTCAAAGCATTTTGTTGGGATTTGGCGCAAAAAAACGAACCTGGTCTGGTTCGTTTATTCTTAATCTAGTTGAATCCCTTTTTCTGCTAGGTTATCCAGGCATTCTTGGAGGTAAGTGTCCTGATGCTCGGGATAGATGGGGATGCTCAAGGCTTCCTCTTCCAGTTCTGAATAAGCTGGGCAGGTCTTGCCTCGGTAGGTTGATTCCCACCACTCTGGGCTAACCTTGTAGCCACGAGCCGTCATCTCCTCCATAATCAGGCAGTGATAAGCATAGAGGCGATAGGGTGAGTAGTCAAAGACATAGTTGACCGTCGCGTGCTTCTTGCCCCAGCCATTGCCTCGAAGGGCGCAGCATTCCCGATGTTGGCCCAGGAGTTGGGGACGAGGGAGTTTGGGAATCAAGTCTTGGTGCCAGAGTCTCATCTATTGACCTCCTAGTAGCGTCGAGTCTTGTAAGTAGCGATTCGGGTAGCGCTCAAGGAGAGTCTGGATTCCCTTGATGAGATCCTCTTGGCTAGCTTGGCCATGCTGGTATTTCTCAAGTAGCAGCATAAAGTCCGCCTTTTCCTCTGCAGTCGCCTGCTTTTTGAAATAGCCCCAGATATGCTGAAAGGCATTGGAGACCTGGCCACGATTTTCTGGCAAGGCCAGCGCTTGCTGGATCAGGTCCTCGACGTGGCTGACCTCCACCTGGTCTCGCTTGAGGTATTCCCGGATTTCCTTGTAGATATTACTCGAACGACTGAGCACCAGGTATTTATTTTTCGCCCATAGGACTTGACAGTGATGTTTTTGATCCACTCTTGTCTCCTTTTGATCTTCTCTATGAATAGTCCTCCCATTATACCATGGAAATGAGTGAAGTCATAAAAAAAGAAGCCAGACTTTTGTCCAGCTTTTTTAATTAATTACAAGGCTGTGATCGCTGTGATCAAACCAAAGATGATCCCTGGTGCATTAGCTGCAGCAAGTGGAATATCGCGTTCTTTTTTGAAGAGTCCGTAGTAAACCCAAAGGCTACAGTTGATGGCTGCGACAAGGGGTTGAACAAAGTTCCCTTTGTGACCTGCAAGGTTATCCATGATTTGTGGGAAGTAAGACACATACATCATAACAGACATAAAGGTCGCAACCCAACCAAGAATTTTCATTTGTTTTTCATTCATTTTGAAACTACCATTTCCTTTTCTTTCTTTAAAGTATGCACTATTCTACCTTTTGTCCTTTACAAATTCAAGTCTTTTTTTCAAATGTTACCGAACTGTAAAGTGTCACAATCTTGTGATTTTGCAGGAAGATGGATTTCTTTTCGAGAGAGTCTTCTCTCTAGTTGCCATTTTTTGACACATTGTCTAATTTTGTGCGAATGTAATCATTTTCATCTTGCATAGCATGCAAATTAATTGCATTTTCTTCCTACTTATGCTATTTTAATACACAGAGGTAAAATTTTATGAATAAACAAAAAATCAACCAAATCGTTGGCTCGATCGGTGCCTTTATTGGGATTATCGTTTTCATTGCCTACATCCCACAAATTATTGCTAATTTACAGGGAAATAAGGCCCAACCTTTCCAACCCTTGTCAGCTGCTATTTCTTGCTTGATCTGGGTCATTTATGGTTGGACAAAGGAACCTAAAAAAGACTGGATTTTGATCATTCCGAATTCGGCAGGTGTCATCCTAGGGGGATTGACTTTCCTTACATCACTTTAATAGAAAGTGAACAAAGACTGAACTCTACGGGTTCAGTCTTTTTTGTGTATCCCTTTGAAAAACAAAAACAATCGCAGTCGGTTTTCGTACAAAAAAGCCCGCTATGAGCAAGCTAAAAAAATTGACAATTCTTTTCTTTGAATAACCTATGCTGGATTATTGTGCAAAAATATCCAAATAATATCTGATTATTATTAGAGTATATTGAAACTTTCCGCTGTGAGAAAAGTGCCTGAAACATAATTGTTTCAGGCACTCGGGAGTTTTGGAACCTTAGGTCCAAAACTAAGTCATGGAACTTCTATAAAGTTCGCTGACGTCCGTACTCACCTAAGGAAAGTTTCTAATTTGATTCGAGCTTCTTTTCTTAAATCTGCACAATCTTACGATAGCTCCGAGAGGTGATCCAAAAGACGATCAGGTAGGTGATGAGAAAGACAGCGCAGACGCTGAGGGTCACGACGAGGACTTGGCCACTATTGATGACACCGAGGACTTTAAGAATGAGTCGGATCATATGGTAGGCAAAGGCCAGGTGGATAAAGGCAAAGATGAGAGGGAGGAAGAAGACAGTCCGCACTTGACGGTTGATGGTCCGTTTGACCTCGTGTTCATCGAGCCCTACCTGTTGGAGGATGACGAAGCGGTCACGGTCTTCATAGCCTTCTGAGATTTGCTTGTAGTAAATGACGATGACGGTTCCGACCATAAAGATCAATGACAAGAAAATACCGATAAAGAAGATACCACCAAAGAGGCTATTCAACCCTGCCACATCATTGGCTCGGTTACCTCCATAGATAAATGTTCCTTGGCCCTGTTGGCTACTCAATTCATCGATCATCTTGTCATAACTAGCTGCTAACTTGAGCTGCTGGTCTTCATCGACATTGACATTGAAACCACCATAGATTTGGGTAACGACAGCAAGGTTCGGAAACTTGGCAACAAAGGCTGAAAGGTCAGGTACGATCAGGTAATTGAAATCCTCCGTCAGCATGTTATACATGTTGGGCACGTGATCGGTGATAAAATCCTTGCTCACTTCTTCCTTGACTTGGAAGTCTTGCCCATTGATAGTGAACTGCTTTTGTCCTTTAAGAGCTTTGTTATGGGCAAAGAGAATGACTTGGTTGCCAGTCAGATCGACCTCTTCTCCGGTCATGTGCTCATAGCTGGCTACATCAAAGACCAGAAAGACTGTTCTCGGTCTGACATCGTTCTCATCGTCAGGATAGACGGTGAAGTCTGTGCCCTTTTGTGATTTAACTCCAAAGGTAGCATAGGACATCAGGTCACGATTCTTGATCTCGAGATGGTGTTCAGAGGCAAATTCATCAAATTTCTGATTGATTTGCTCCAAATCCACTCCTTTTCCTTGAATGGAAAAATCATGTGGATTCATGATTTTCTTGATCATTTCACCACCCATATAGATGTTGGTCGCAGCAGAGATGGTCACCAGCACCATGGTCGAGAGGATGGCAATGGTCGCAAGTCCCACTGCATTTTTCTTCATGCGATAGATAAGGTTAGAGACCGAGATCATGTTGTTGGGTTGGTAATAATAGGCCTTCTTTTTCTTAAGCAGGTGCAAGAAAACGGTGATCCCAGCATTAAAGAGCAGGTAGGTCCCGATCATGACCAGGATAACGGCTAGAAAGAAGGTCACAAGCGCAATAATGGGGTCTTTGACAGACACAGCTAGGTAGTAGCCAAAAGCAAGAGCTGCTAAGCCCAGGATGGTTTGAGGCCACAAAAAGCGGGCTTTCTTTTCGCCACTAGATTTCTCACGCGTCAACTGCAAGGCATTCAAACGGAGAATGCGCCAAGCATTGAGAAGAATCAAAAGTCCAAAGATGAGACCAAAGGTGACAAAGACCAAGATGACAATCCCAGGTTGGAAGGTAGATACTAGCTGGACCTTCATCTTCATGAGTTTCAAGAGAAAGGCAAAGATCAGCTTGTCAAAGAGGGCTCCAATCAAGACTCCGGCTGAGATGGTTAGAAAGCCAAACATCAAGAGTTCCTTGAAGATCATGCTGATGAGATGGCGTTTCTCAAGACCCAGCATGCTGTAGATTCCCAGCTCCTTGGAGCGATTTTTCATGACGAAGCTATTGGCATAGAGCACGATGATAGCTCCCGCCGCATTGACCACGAAGAATCCCAAGCTGAGAGTGAACACTATAGAAGAGCCCCCTCGAAGCTCGGAAATGCGGGGATTAAAGGTCAGGGAGTCAAAGAGGTAAGCGATGGTCACTGCGAGAATGACCGCAATCGCAAAGGGATAATAGAGCTTGCGGTTCTTGATCAGATTGGAGCAAGCTAGTTTAGTGGTTAATCGAAACATCTACTCCACCTCACTTGCCATGACTGTCAGAGTATCTGAGATTTCTTGAAACATCTGACGCTCCGTCTTTTCCCCACGGAAAATCTGGTTGTAAAGGATCCCATCCTTGATAAAGAGCACGCGCTTGGCCCGAGCAGCTGCTGCGGTTGAGTGGGTCACCATGAGGATGGTTTGCCCCATGCTATTGATATCTTCAAAGACATCTAGAAGAGCAGCCGAAGACTTAGAATCCAGCGCCCCTGTTGGCTCATCAGCAAGGAGAATTTCAGGTGAGGTGATGATGGCCCGTGCTACAGCCACCCGTTGTTTTTGCCCACCAGAGATTTCGTAAGGGTATTTCTCTAGAAGCTGGTGAATGCCCAGTTCCCGACTCACGCTATCCACCTTAGTCATCATTTCCTTGACCGGTCTGCGTGAGAGGACGAGAGGCAAGAGGATATTGTCCTTGACAGACAAGGTATCGAGCAGGTTGAAATCTTGAAAGACGAATCCTAGTTTTTCTCGGCGGAAGCTGGACGCATCCTTGTTCTTGATGGTTGAGGTGTCCGTGCCATTGAGGTAGACCCGTCCTTCAGTTGGTTGGTCCAGCATGGCTAGGATATTGAGAAGGGTCGATTTCCCGGATCCTGATTCCCCCATAATAGCCACGTACTCACCCTTTTCCACGGTGAAGTGAATATCCTTTAAGGCTTCGACCTGCGTTCCTTGAAAGCGGGTTTTGTAGATTTTTTTGATATGTTGAACATCTAGTAATGACATGCTTTTCTCCTTTTACTAGTAGATCAAGAAAAATTCTTGGGTTTGTTGCAGGACTTGGAGACCAAATTCCGTCTTTTCAAGATCGGTTTGGTTACAGGGTTTCTCAGTCTTTTTGAGTTGTTTCATCCATTTCAAGAGTTTCATTTTCTTGACCTCCTTCATTTGATGAGACTATTGTATAAAAAATAAAAGGCGGCTACCATAACCTAACCTTTCATTTTACCGTTTATTTCTTACATTTTTGTAAGATGGGGAATCTTAATCCATGACCAACTTCTTCTCTTCAAAGCGAATGGCAACGGTCGTGCCTTGACCGACCTCTGAATGGAGGGTGATCCTGTGGCCCAATTGCTCTGCGATTTTCTTAGATAGATAGAGTCCCAGCCCTGAGGATTGCTGGGTCAGGTGGCCATTATAGCCGGAGAAGCCCCTCTCAAAGACGCGAAGGACATCGCTATTTTTGATCCCAATCCCGCTATCTTTTATATAGAGAGTCTGGTCTTTAAAATAGATTTCAATTCCACCGGTGCTGGTGTACTTGAGGCTATTGGACAAGAGCTGCTCGATGATGACCAGGAGCCACTTGCGATCGGTGATGACCTCCTGCCCCAAATCATGTAGGTCCACGGTCAAGTTCTTTTGGATAAAAAAGAGGGCATACTTGCGGACTACTTCTTTGACCAAGTCTTCTACCGACACGCGCTTTAAGACTAGATCATCATGAAAACTCTCCAGTCGCAGGTACTGCAAAACCAGATTGGCATAGGAGTCAATCTTAAAGAGCTCCTGTTCCATCTGCTGCTTGACAATGGGCGTCTCGACATCTTGCACCAAGAGCTGGCTGGCCGCAATGGGCGTCTTAATCTGGTGAACCCAGAGGGTATAGTAATCCATCAGGTCATTGAACTTGGCCTGGGCTGTCTTACCTTCTTCCAGACGCTCCTGCTGTTCTTCCCTGTATTTTTCATAAAGAAGGTGTTCCAAGGGCGAAGCAGCCTCTATTTCCTCATAAAGCGCAGCTTTTCGATAGTCTTGAAAGGTCATAACGAAATCCCAGATCAAGATACAAAGAGTAAAAAAACCTAGCACCAGGGTCGCATAGAGAAAAACCTTCCCCGTCTCTGGAAAGAGATAGGCAAAGACCAGATCGACGATCAAAAAGATAAGCACTAGATAGAGCAAGCGCCTGCGGGATACCACATACTGCCAAAAGATCTTTCCAAATTTATTCATGAACCAACCCGTAACCGATGCCTTTCTTGGTTTCGATGAAGTTTGATAAGCCAGCCTCTTCTAATTTCTTACGAAGGCGGGCCACATTGACAGACAAGGTATTGTCATCAATAAAGAAGTCGCTATTCCAGAGCTCCTTCATCATGTCATCGCGCGACACGATACTGCCCGCATGCTCAAAGAGGACGCGCAGGATCTGAAATTCATTCTTGGTCAGATTAATGACTTCCCCTTCATACACCAAGTCTGTGGACTTGAGATTGAGGATGGCTCCCCGGTGCTCTAGCAGATTTTGATCTGTCCCAAATTCGTAAGAGCGGCGCAAGAGTCCTTGAACCTTGGCAAGGAGGACATTTTGATCAAAGGGCTTGGTGACAAAGTCGTCTCCACCCATATTGATAGCCATGACAATATCCATGGCTTGATCCCGTGAAGAAAGAAACATGATCGGAACCTTTGAAACCTTGCGAATCTCCTGGCACCAGTGGTAGCCGTTGTAGAGTGGCAGGCCAATATCCATGAGGATCAAGTGGGGGTCACTTTCGACAAAGATTCCTAGGACATCCATAAAATCCTCGACTGCGACCACTTCATAGCCCCATTGTTCCAATAATTGTTTGACCTGTTGGCGGATAATGTCATCGTCTTCGACTAAGAGAATTTTATGCATGGCTTTCTTTCCTTCTTTTTTTCTTCTTCCTATTATAACAGATTAAGAAGCAGAGAAAAAGGCTGTTTCAGAGGGAAAGATGATCTCACTCCTCTTTTCTTGATGGGAGGCGCTTTTTCTCCATCCATTTTTGTGCTATACTGAAAGAAATACAACACGGGAGGCACAAATGTCGACTATTTTTGATTACCTAAAAGAAGTGACTTACGATTCCATATATGACCGTCCCTTCAAGGAGCTGGATGTTCTCGCATTGACAGAGCTGACCTATCTGCCCTTTGGACACATTGTGCCTCAAGGAGATACAACAGGAATTCCAGTGCGCCTGTCTGATGCGATGGAACTGATCGATCGGACTACCGATTTCATCGTGAGTAACCAGCACCTGCAATTAGTCGATGAGTTGGCTACTTCAAAGCGCTTTAAGAACATCAAACTCCTCAACTATGTCGATGAATACGATCCCGATGTGCAAAAACAGTTTGCGGCCATGACCTATCGGCTTAGTCTGGATACGTATTTGGTCGTTTTCAGAGGAACGGATGATACCTTGATCGGCTGGAAGGAAGACTTCCACATGACCTATATGGACCATGTTCCTGCTCAGAAGCGCGCAGCCAGCTACCTGCAACATGTCATGAAAGAATTTCCGAAAGGACGTTTCTTAGTAGCCGGTCACTCCAAAGGGGGCAACCTTGCGACCTATGCTTGCTCGTATCTACCTGATTCCTTATTTGAACGGATCGACGCGATCTACAGCTACGATGCTCCTGGCCTCAACAAGGCCATTATCGAAACCGAAGGCTACCAGCGCACGTCTCCAAACATTCGTCGCTTTGTCCCTCAAGGGTCCATTGTTGGCATGATGTTGGAAGTGCCAGAACCAACGACCATTGTCAAAAGTCGCGCTTTTGGTGGCTTTGCCCAGCACGACGCCTTTACTTGGGAAATCAAGGACTACAGCTTTATGACCGTTTCTGAAACCAGTCCCGATAGCCAACAGACCGATCTGACCTTGAAGCAATGGGTACGCGAAACATCGGCAGAGGAGCGCAAGAAGTTTTTTGACACCTTTTTTGGCATTTTTCTGGATGCCGGCATCACTTCCATCAATGACCTAACCGATCTCAAGCAACTAGCTAAGGCCAAGGAAATCCTCCAAAATGCCCAGGATTTGGATCCAACCGAACGGGAAATGTTAGAACGCTTGGCCAAGCAGCTCATCGACACCCGCTTTCAAGCTTGGAAAAAATGGCAGACGGTCCCCCGCATCCTGGTTCAAATGGCCGCATTTTTCAAGCGAAAAAAAGCAGTCGAGCTTTCCTCGCCACTGCTCCTGGAGCACAAGGAGTGAGACTCAAAAACTGAAAAAAGAGACCACTTCTTCTATTCACTAGAACGCAAAAAGAGGCTGGGACAAAAGTCCTAGCCTCTCAATTATTTTTGGATTGTCGAGCAAGACGCAGTGGTTGAGTGGACTCTACTACGCTGATTTCATCAGCTTTGACAGCCCTACTCAACTGTGCGGAGGTGGGACGACGAAATCGAATTCTAACGAATTACCGATTTCTGTCCCACTCTCTTTTCTATTTTCTATTGGTTCTGAGGAGATGGAGCATCTGGTGTGCTTGCTTCTGTTACAGCTGAGCTTGCAGGCTCTGTTTCTGTCTCAGTTGTGGCAGGCTTGTTCCCTTCTGAAGCTGCTGCTTCTGTTGCTGCTGGAGTCTCTGTAGCGACAGGCGTTTCAGCTGTCGAAGCTGGTTTGCCCGCTTCGCTTGCAGATGGCGTTGCTGCCAATTCTGCCTGGAAGGCTTGGATGGCCTGTAGTAAGGCTGCTTTATCACTCTTTGGATTAGACAATTGGTCAAAGAGAGCTTCTAAGCGATCAAATACAGCATCACTAGCTCCCTTGTCCACTAATTGTTGGTGCAAGGCCATCAACTGGTTATAGAGCTGTTGATAAAGAGCGACATCTCCAATTTGAGGCTCTTCGGTTTGCTTTTGTTTTTGCTTTTCAATGGTATCACTGATTTCGCGTAGAAGTGCTTCCCCACTTGTAATAGCCTTGTCTGGATCAGATTCTTTTCCAAGTTGAGCCAAGCCTGTTTCAAAGGCAGTTCGTTTGCCTTGGTCTTCGACTTGTGGCAAGAGCGACTGGATTTGCTCTAAGAGAGCTGTCAAAATCTTGTTCTGTTGACGGGTTTCTGTTGCCTTGTCCAACTCTCCATACAAGCCTTTGAGGAAATCATAAACCGCTACGTTGTAGGATGGGGTTTGACTTCCTTTTTGATCCAAGACTGTTTTTTCAATAGGGTAGGTTTGGCCTTTTTCCTGAGAGAAGAGCTGGTCAATAGCTTGCTTGGTTTGGTAGAGTTCCATAAAGTGAGACTTGGAATCCCAGGCTTCTTCAAAGGCTTGAGCCCGATAGAGCTTCAAGGCTAGATCTGCCGCCTTGGTACGCAGTTCTGGTATCAAGCGCGCATCGCTCAGGCTTTGATAGAAGTACTTGAGATAGTCGACCGAGGTCACACCCGTCCGATCTTGCATCTCCTGAACAGCTTCTAATAGCTTCCCTTCCTGTTCTAAACGCTTGCTGTCCTTGGCAGCATAGGCTTCCTGCAATTGAGAGACCAACTCTTCCTTCTTCAATTGGAAGGCTTCTGTGTCTAGCAAACGCACTTGTTCCAGCAATTCTTGGTAACGACGATCCAAGGCTGTCTCTTCTTTTGGCTTGACCGCTTGAGTGGCATGAATGTACTGCTCATCAACCTGTTTGAGACTTGCCAGATAGCCCTCTGTTGAGTTACTTGGGAAACTCTTGACATTTTCCAAGAAGTGGCCCAAGATGAGCTCAATCCGTCTTTGTTGCAATGGATCAGAAGCATAGAGAGTCCGGCTTTCTGCTAAGAGTTGGTTGACCTTGTCCTCTACGACTTTCTTGTCCAAGTCTCCTTTTTTATATGGCGATTGGATGGTTGGAAGACGGTGGGCTAAGTAGTCTGCTAGTCCTGCTGAACGCACCTTGATGTAGTGGTTGTGATCGCCATGCGGGATGACAAACTGGCCATTTTCAATCTGGAGGCTATAAGGAGAAATCCCTGAACGAAGCGCTGTTGCATAGAGTTCATTGATAAAGTCTAGTTCAGGATTGCCAGTTTCAAGTGGGATCCGGACATGTTCCTTACGAACAGCATAAGGATGGATGTGGGTCGGATCGTATTCTTGGTCTGGATTGTTAAAGACAAAGAAACCATTGGAAATCTTAATGGCCTCACGAGGGACACCATAGGTCTTACTGATGTACTGGATCTTTTCCTCATCTGAGGCATCACGAGAATAGGTCGCAACATCATCTGTCAGGGGCTGACCCTTGTCCTCTTCTTTCTTACCAGCTAGAGTTGCCTCTGCTGCTGCAATCTCTTGAGGAGAGAGGTCCTTTTTATAGAAATAATGGGCATGGTTGCCATGAGCGACCATATAGCCTTCCTCGTCCTTGCTGATGACCTTGTCTGCGTGGAAGCCATGGTCGTGCTCCTCTTTGTGCTCGTGACTGTCGCCATGCTCATGATCAGGATCAACTGGTTTTGTGCTCGGATTTGAAGGCAAGCTTGGACTTCCTTCTGTTGGACTACTAGATCCTTGAGCACGAAGCAATTGGAATTGCCGCGCCAACTCACGCTCTAAAGGCGATAGGGAGCTGTATGGGATAAAGTGGAAATGATCCCCATGAGGGTAGACAATCCCTTGATCGGTCCACTTGGTAATCTTGCTTGGATCAAAGACAGAACCATCAGACTCCACATGACGAGAAGACAACGGGGCTTTCTGCAATTCTTCGATCAAGTTGGTCAGGGTTAGACTCGGTTTGGAGGCAGCCGGTTTAGACGTCGTCGGTGTCGTCTGTGTATTGGTTGGACTGGATGACGGCTGGTTGCTCGCTTGCTTCCCAAGGCTTGGAGAGGCTTGATCTGAAGTTCCTTGCCTTTGTTCTGTGCTTGCTCCAGCTAGGTGTGAGTTTCCAGCCTGATGGCCAGCTTGACCACCTAAGACAGTGAGAGCTGCTGCTAACTCGCCAGCAGATAAGGCACTCTTTGGAATATAATGGAAATGGCCACCATGGGGCACAATAAAGCCGTCCCCTGTATCTGAAATGACATCTCCAGGGCTAAAGACATAACCATCGTCCGTACGGTAGCCACCACCTGTATGGTTTTTAGCCGTCAGCATCTCAAGAGTCTTCCCTTCTTTCAGCGCTTGACTCGGTTGACGGAAGTCACGGGTCTGGCCTGCCTTGTGCGAGGAGCTCGCTTGCACCGATCCCGTTTCCCCTTCTTCTTTTACGCCCCCTTTTTGCTGTTGGGCGATCTCTTCAATCGAGCGCACATTGACTGTATGTTGGGCATCCTTTAAGTAGAGATAGTATTTCCCAGCGCGTTTGATAATATAGCCATCCTTGACCTTACTCACGATATCCGTTTCTTGCAGCTGGTAAGTTGGATCCCGTAAAATCAACTCCTCACTAAAGATGGCATCAAATGGAACCTTGCCGCTATAGTAATGAAAATGATCCCCATGAGAAGTGACAAAACCTTCATCTGTAATCTTGATGACAATCTGCTCTGCCTGGGTCTTTTCCTTGGCATTGACCGCTTCGATGCTGTCTTCCTTTTTGCTGGTGTCAGTCGATGACGATTTCTTTTCTGCCTGCAGGTATTGAATCTGATTCTTTTTCTCTTCCTTGACTTGTGGTTGCTGACTGAGCGCATAGGCACAGAGCCCTATTCCTAAGGTCGCTACAATTCCAATCGTTCCCTTTTTCTTCATTCTTGATTTACTCCTCTAATTCCTTGGCTAAAGTCGCCATATTTTCTTCTAAATTTTCTAATAGATCCTTATCGTTTTGTGGATCGGCTTCCAGTGGATCCAAGACCTTGACACGCGCCCCTGTTGCCTTGGCGATACTATCTGCTACTTTTGACGACGTGTGCTTTTCCACAAAGATCGTTTTCACCTTGTAGTCTTTGACAAACTGCTGGATCTCGGCCAATTGCCGAGCGGTCGGTTCTTGCTCTGGGGAAATCCCTGCAATCCCTAACTGCTTGAGACCAAAGCGTTTGGCCAGATAAGAAAAGGCCGTATGCTGGGTCACAAAAGTCTTTTGTTTGGCCTTGTCAAAGAGAGGCTGGTAGTGGGCTACCAGGTCCTCACAGCGCTTTTCAAGCTTTTGAGCATTGGCCTGATAGAGTTCCTTGTTCTTTGGATCGATCTCTCCCAAACGTTGGGCGATGATCTTTCCTTCCTCTGCGATTTTTACAGGATCCAACCAAGTATGCGGATCATACAAGTGCTTGGCTTCTTTTCCCTGACCAGCTTCGACATCCTCTAATCCAGCCACCTTATCAAGGGTCATTCCTTGGCTGCCTTCGATCACTCGCAACTTGGAACCTTGAAGATTGGGATCTAAGCGGCCGGCCCAAGATTCCAGGGTCTGAGAATGATAGACAAACACATCCGCATCATAGATCTGGGCTACTTCTTTGGTTGAGGGTTCATAATCATGGATCCCTGCACCTGACTGAACCATCCAGATGTCATTTTGATCGCCAGAGATTTCCTTGACCAGGGCATAGATGGGATAAAAACTCGTGACAATTTTAAGACCTTTTTTAGAAGGGGGCTTGCCCGCATTTCCTTGACTTCCACAAGCTGTCAGCAGAAAGAAACCGAGAAACAAGAATCCCAGAACCTTCATTTTTCTCCTAATCATCCTTCACCTCTTTTTTATTTTTATTAACCAGTTTATTAATCAGTTAATTAACTAGTTAATCATACTGCTAATTATTTGCTTTGTCAAGCCTTTTTTACATTTTTTTCCTTTTAATGCTAGGAACTAGCATTCTGCAAATAGATAGCTGCCTTTTAGACAGTAAAAAAGTTTGAGACAAAGCTGTCTCAAACTTTTTATTGACGGTAGAAATATTGATTAGCCGGGTAGTTGCCTGCAGATTGAGTGACCACTAGACGTGGTTTGCTGGTATCAGACTGGTCTCCATCTGGATTTTGGAAACCGATTTTCAGAAGTCCAATCGCAGCACCGGTCTCACCCATCTTCATCTCAACATAAGGGATCTTGCTCTTCTTATCCGAGTCCGCAACAGCCTTGAGGCTGCCTTGTCCCTTGACTTTTCCGTCTGCTTGGATGACGATTTCAGCACCCTTGCCATTGCGCCAGGTTCCAGCTAAGCTTGAGAAGTCGCCTCCGTTAATGGCCGCAATATCCAAGTCTTTCTCTTTTTTCGGTTGCGGGTAAGCTTTCCACCACTCTAGATGGTAATCACGGAAAGCCGCGTCACCAAAGAGAATCCGACGTTCTTGAGAAGCCACTCCATCAGGACCTGTCACACCTGCTGGGATCAAGTACAAGGTTTGCTCTTGCCCTTGGATCGCAGTCCCATTTGCCCCAGTGAAATAAACTTCATAATAGCCTTTTCGCTTTTTGGGCTCTTTTTCTTTATTGAAAAGATAACTCGCCCGAGTCCCTCCACTCCAGAAAATCCAGCCGGTCTCACTATTTACAATGCTTGGAAAGGCGCTGGTCTTGTTTTGGTAATACTCTTCAGGAGTATAGCCATAGAGTTTAAAACCCGAAGCTGCGATTTCCTTTTCATAGGTATCATTGGAATAGGCCCCTTCAAACGGTGAGAGATTGCCATCAAGGACGACATCATTTGGATCTGTCGATTTGAAAAAATCCTCTCGATTGGCAAAGACCATCTCGTGGTCGGGATTTTTGTCAGACATGGTGATCGTGATCAAAGGCTTCTTATCTGTCTTGTATTTAAAGACACGAACAGTGACTGTAAAGTCTGTATTGCCATCGGACTTTTTCATCTTGCCTGTCGAAACTTTATTAGACCCTTCGACCTTCCAATCCGTACTAAATTCAGCAGATACCTTGCCGTCAGCCGTTTGGTAATCGATCTTCCAGGCCTTGCCTTTTTTCTCGATTTTGGCTTCATCCCGTTCATTAGAGACGTAGTCACCACTCAGGTCAATAGCTTTTTCTTTTGGCTTGGTGACCTTCTTACTGGTCTGGTTAAATTCCTTTTGATGGTCTGGTTGGATGTTGGAACTAGAGTAGAGATAGACTCCACCGATCAGAACAACTGCTCCGACCAGCCCCAAAATCGGCCCCAGGTATTTTTTCTTCCACTTAAGATTCATTTCACTACCTCCATGGAATAAGATCTTTACACTAGTATACCCTAAATCGACAGTATAGTAAAATTCCCCTCTATGTAGTGGTTTCCCCGTCTTAAACCGACTAGTTTGAGCAGAGAATACCTGTTTTTCAAAAACAATATTTTGTTTATCGTTATTTTTTTATCGTTTTTCGATACTTTTTTATTGACTAATTTTTTATAAAGAGTATACTATAAGTGAAAAATAAATAAACTTCAAGGAGGCTTGCGATGAAAAACTCAAAAACCTTAAAAAATGTCATTGAAGTCTTAACGGCTTTCATTTACTTCTGTGGCTTTATGACCGTGGCTGCATTGGTCGTCCATCTGCTTTCCCGCATGGGCCTTTTCAAAGATCTCATTCAATCAGGTCGCTTGTCCTTTGATGCGAATGGCATCCAGCTCTTTCCCCAACATCCACAACCTCTCTGGCAGCTGCTCTTCCCACTAGCCTCAAGCGCTATCTATATTTACCTTCTCATCACTATTCGTAGCTTCCTCCAAAATCTCTACCAAGAAAAGATCTTTTCTCACTCCAACATTAATCTTTGCAACCGAGCTTGGAAGATTCTCTTGGTCTTGTCTTTTATGTCTGGCACACTTGAAACCAGTGGAAATGCTTATCTCCTTCCCTTCACTTTCAAATTTACCTTTAATACAGGGCTTCTCCTTGCCGTTCCAATCGTCTGGGTCTCTGGCAAGATTTTAGAGAGAGGGATTGAGATTGCTGAAGAAAATGAGCTAACCATTTAAGGAGGGTGCCATGATTATCGTCAATCTAGATGTCATGCTGGCCAAGCGAAAAATGAAATCCAATGAGCTAGCCGACAAAATCGGCATCACGACAGCTAACCTCTCCATCCTCAAAACCGGCAAGGCTAAAGCTATTCGCTTCACCACCCTTGAAGCCATCTGCAAAGAACTCGACTGTCAGCCAGGAGATATCCTAGAATACCGGCCAGATGAATAGAACATGTATTGTTATAAGAAAAGCACTCCACAGGAGTGCTTCAGATTGAAGACAAAGTCCTTGGAACATAAGTTTCTAAGGGCTTTTCTTTGTGTAAACTCGTATAATAGAGGTAAGAAGAATTGTGAGATGTTCGCTATGTTTCACAAAGAAAAACCAGATTATAATCGATGCCAATATGGCTTCTATACGATAGACGAATTAGTCCCAGAAGATCACTTTCTTCGACAAGTGGATAAAGAGGTTGATTTTGACTTTATCTATGATTTGGTAGAAGATACCTATAGTCCAGATAACGGTCGTCCTAGTCTAGCTCCTGTCATGTTAGTCAAAATCCCTTTGATTCAATGTTTTTATAGTATCCATTCTATACGCCAAACGATTAAAGAGATTGAAGTAAACGTTGCCTATCGTTGGTTTCTTGGACTAACCTTAGATGACAAGGTCCCTCATTTTACCACCTATGGAAAGAATTACAGTCGTCGTTTTTAAGATAGAGAACTAATTTCAAAGATATTTTCGCGAGTGCTCAATCAAGCTTTATGTACTAGCTTAATTGATCCTTCTGAACTATTTTTGGATGGTACCCATATCAAAGCTTCAGCTAACAGCCACAAGTATCGTAAGGAATGGGTAGAGCAAGAAGCTAAATTTATGAGTGAACAATTGGCAGTTGAGATTGATTTGGATAGGAGAAAACACGAAAAAAAGTCCTTAAAGCCCGTAACAGAAAGCGAGGCTAAAGAAAAGAAAATCTCAACAACAGATCCTGAGAGTGGTTGGTTCCACAAGGGTGAACATAAGGAAGTGTTTGCCTATTCTGCCCAAGTAGCTTGTGATAAGCATGGTGAGGCTTTGGCTTATACGGTTGAAGCAGGAAATGTCCATGATAGTCAAGCCTTCCCTGATCTTTTTTCAAAGTTAGAACCCTTCTCCCCACACTATATTATTGCGGATTCAGGCTATAAGACACCAGCTATTGCCCATTATTTATTAGAGCGAATTATCATCCCTGTCTTCCCTTATACTCGTCCAAAGGGAGTAAAGGGGAACTTAAGGCCCAATGATTTTGTTTATGATACTTTCTATGACTGTTACCTTTGTCCAGAGAACCAAGTGTTAAGCTATCGCACCACGACTCGAGAAGGTTATCGTGAGTATAAGAGTAATCCCAAAGTATGTGCTTCTTGTCCCCTATTATCCATTTGTACCCAAAGCCAAAATCACCAAAAAGTAATCACGAGACATGTATGGAAAGATGATCTTGAATTTTGTGAAGAGATTCACCACCAAAGAGGGATGAAGGAGCTTTATAAGAAGCGCAAAGAAACAATTGAGCGACTCTTTGGGACTGCTAAGGAATATCATAACTTGAGATACACTAGAGAGAAAGGAAAGTCCAAAATTGAAGATAAGGTTGGGCTTACTTTGGCATGCTTAGATATCAAAAGATTGGTGAAATGGATAGCGAATATCCCTTTTTATTTTATTCTAAATCCAGTTTTTGGATGGAATAGTAGATGATAAGACAAAATATTTTTGAACATACAAAAAGACAAACGCCAAAAATGACGTTTGTCTACGTTCTGACCAGGAAAATTAATTTTCCTGGTTTTCCTTTGAAGTCAAAGTATTTTTCCCGATTTCCCTTACGGCTAGAAGTCCATTTTCCATCCATTCTAGGACTTTAACTGTTCTCTTTTCAAACCACCAAGATAGTTTTTCTAGGTTCTATACTCCGTATCTTCTGTATTTTTTAACAAGTCTTTCTACCCGTTTGATCTCTGCAGCGATGTCTGAACGGTTTTGCTCATGTAAAGCAATGGTTGCCTCATCAGCAATATCTAATAAATCACCTAATTCAAGCCATAATTTATCTTGGTAACGACGGAACAAATAGCTCCACACTCCGACTCCAACTGTCCATAAAAGAAGGACTGGCAAGAACAATAACATCCAACTTCCAATCACTACAAGCGATTCTTCTGCTTTAAATCCAAGTAAACGGATGACATGCACTGCTATTCCAAGCAAACCTAGCATAGACAGGGCAAGAATCCAGCCCACAACTTTCATTCCTCTTGCGGGTGGGGTCTCTGATGGGAAGTCTACATCAATCCCACTCTCCCCTACTAAACCTTCTGCAATACCACGAAACTCTTGGATTTCATGTTTTTTCAATACCATACGTCTAGGCACCATATAAAACATTATCATATTTCTTTCTCCTTTACATACGATAGGACCTATGAACTTCGTTTCCATCATACTCCAAAATGAGGTCGATTCCTATCAGGTAATGTCACCTTATTCTTAGTGACGACCTATTTCATGATTTGCCCCATCATCCGCTACACTATATGCATGAACCATGAAGTCACCAATCAATCATAATCACTAGAGAATGAATAGATCCCATTCTAGCATCGGAAACCAACTGAAATCCTATCCTTATTTTTCTTTATTGACGATAGAAGTATTGATCCACTGAATAGTTCCCAGCTGATTGGGTAATGACCAAGCGAGGCTTTCTCGTGTCTGACTGGTCTCCATCAGGGTTTTCAAACCCAATCTTAAAGAGACCAACAGCTGCACCAGTTTCTCCCACTCTCAACTCGACATAAGGGATTTTGCTAGTCTTATCTGAATTTGCTACTGCTTTAATCCTTCCTTGTCCTTTGACTGTACCATCCGCCTGAATGACCATTTCCTGCCCCTTCGCATTGCGCCAGGTACCCACTAGACTTGAAAAGTCTCCACTATTAATCGCAGAAATATCCAGATCCACTTCTTTCTTTGGAGCAGGATAAGCTTCCCACCACTTGTCTTGGTAGGTTTGGAAAGAAGCTTGATGATAAAAGATGCGTCTCAAAGGAGAAACTACACGGTCTGGCCCTTGAACATTTTCAGGAATCAAGGTCATGATCAGCTCTTGTCCAGGACTAGTTCCTTTCGTACCTTCTTGCACAAAATAAACCTGATAGGTAGAGCCTGCTTTCCGAGGTTTCTTATCTTTGTTGAGGACAAATTGGACATTCGTTTAACCAATGATACTTCCATTTGGTACAGATGGATCAACCGTTAAGACTGTTAATTGATCTCCGTGTTCTGCGGAAAGAATCATACCTTGGCTGACATATTTCTTCATCATCTTCCGTGGTTTGAGGTTGGCCACGATTTGGAGTTTCTTGCCAACCAATTCTTGTTCATTTGGATAGAATTGAGCGATACCTGAGAGGATTTGACGGTCTTCGCCATCTCCTGCATCTAGGCGGAAGCGAAGCAGTTTGTCTGATCCTTCGACACGTTCCACTTCTTTGACCTCTGCTACACGGATTTCAACCTTGTCAAAGTCTTCAAATTTGATCTCATCTTTTTCAGACTTGAGTTCCACTTCTTCTGGAATCCATTCTTTTTCTTGAGGTTTACCTGCAGTCATTTGAGATTGGATGTAGGCAATTTCTTCTTCCATGTCGAGACGTGGGAAGATTGGAGTTCCTTTGGCAACCACTGTGATATTTTCAGGGAAGGCTGCTAAAGTCAAGTTTTCAAGATCGAAGTCCAATCCTAAGCCAAGTTGTTCCATGATGGCGTTTGAGGTGTTCATCATGAATGGTTGGATCAAGTGAGCCACAACACGAAGGCTAGCAGCTAAGTGAGCCATAACCGCTGCCAATTGTTCCTTATCACCATCTTCTTTAGCGAGGACCCAAGGAGCTGTTTCATCGATGTACTTGTTGGTCCGAGAGATGATGTTCCATACGGCTTCCAAAGCGCGTGGGTAATCCACCGCGTTCATTTGCTTGTGGTATTCAGCGATGTTTTCTTCAACTACCTTAGCCAACTCAGCATCAAATGCAGTGACATTTTCGACATAAGCCGGAACTTGACCACCAAAATATTTGTTGATCATGGCTACCGTCCGGTTAAGGAGGTTTCCAAGGTCATTGGCCAATTCATAGTTGATGCGAGCCACATAGTCTTCTGGGGTGAAAGTCCCATCAGAACCAACTGGCAAACTGCGCATGAGGTAGTAACGAAGTGGATCCAAGCCGAAGCGTTCCACCAACATTTCTGGGTAGATGACATTCCCTTTAGACTTAGACATCTTGCCGTCTTTCATGACAAACCAACCATGGGCAATCAAGCGTTCTGGCAATTTGATATCCAACATCATAAGAAGGATTGGCCAGTAGATGGAGTGGAAACGAAGGATGTCTTTTCCAACCATGTGGAAGACGGTTCCGTTCCAGAACTTATCAAAGTTTTCATGATCTTCTTGACCATAACCAAGAGCTGTCACGTAGTTGAGAAGGGCATCAATCCATACATAGACCACGTGTTTTGGATTAGATGGAACTGGAACTCCCCAAGTAAAGGTGGTCCGAGATACCGCCAAATCTTCCAAGCCTGGCTCGATGAAATTTTTCAACATTTCATTAAGACGACCATCTGGCGTGATGAAATCTGGTTGGGATTTGAAAAATTCCACCAAGCGGTCTTGGTATTTGCTGAGGCGAAGGAAGTAAGATTCTTCAGAAACCCATTCTACTTCGTGTCCTGATGGGGCTACCCCACCGATGACCTTGCCATTCTCATCACGGTAAACCTCAGCCAATTGGCTTTCTGTAAAGAACTCTTCATCAGATACTGAATACCAACCAGAGTACTCACCCAGGTAGATGTCGTCTTGCGCAAGCAAGCGTTCAAAGACTTGGGCCACCACTTTTTCATGGTAATCGTCTGTCGTACGGATGAATTTATCATATGAGATATCGAGCAATTGCCAGAGTTCTTTCACTCCAACCGCCATCCCATCTACATAAGCTTGTGGTGTAATCCCAGCTTCTTCTGCTTTCTGCTGGATCTTTTGCCCGTGCTCATCGAGACCAGTCAAGTAGAAAACATCGTAGTTCATCATGCGTTTGTAACGCGCCAAGACGTCACAGGCAATGGTTGTATAAGCTGAACCAATATGCAATTTACCAGATGGGTAATAGATAGGTGTTGTGATGTAGAATGATTTTGTCATTTGATTTTCCTTTCAGGGCTAATGGAACCCAATTTAGTAACACTCTATTATAACATTTTTAGGAGACCCTGAAAACCCAAAACCAGCTAGGATCAAAGGAAGACAAGCAAAAAAGCTGACCGAAGTCAGCCTTTATATGGATAACAAATCCCGTTAAAATTGCCTCGCTTTGGCGTTTTCAGGCTCGGGATAAAAATATCCACTGGATAAGCCTCGCTTTGGCGTTTTCAGGCTCGGGATAAAAATATCCACTGGATATTTTTATTTACCAAGAATGGAAGAGTGCGTTCCAAGGTTTCTTTCAAGTTTTTAGCATCTGGAATTACTGAGTCGTCAAGTGAAGCGTAACGACTGTCAGTGTGTGCTGAGTGCTTGTCATCACGATCCATAAATCAAATTTCATTTCAGATTCTAGATTAATTTACTGTCTAACCCCAGAAAGCATCTTCTACTGCTTGATCTGATGAAAAGAGCCAAACTTCCTTGATCTTTCCATCATCCATGCGAAAAAGATCAATACCATTCATGTTGAGTTCCTCGCCGTCTGGGCGAGTTCCGACAAAGGTCACATTGGCTGCTACAAGGTCAATATTTTCAGACACCCAGTTAGTCAATACTTTGAAGGTACCGTTTGTTTTTTCTGAAAATTGAGCCAAGTGTGCTCCAAGTGCTTCTTTTCCAACAACTGTACCGGAATTACTATGCTGACCTGGCTGGTGCCAGATGATATCATCTGCCATAGTCTCAAAAACAGCTGGAAAATCACCTGTTATAAGACCATTGTTATATGCATTAAAAATTTCTAAATTTACTGACATGAGTTACTCCTCGTTTCTCTTATTTATGATATAATTTTATCACTTACTAATAAAAAGACAAGTAGGCACTTTATTGTTATCTAGTATCAAATACGATACTATTATTGTCAAACAAGAGAATAATTTTAAAAAATTTGGAGGAATTATGGTAACCAAAGTCAGTGAATACGGAATTTGTCCTTTTGCCACGACACAGCGTGTACTAACAGGCAAATGGGCTCTCGTCATCATCTATCAACTCAGTACGGGGACTAAGCGTTTTAATGAATTACAACGTCTAATTCCTGGCATTACCCAAACCATTCTAACACGACACCTCAGACAGCTCGAGAATGATAAAATCGTGGAGCGTAAAGTCTATGCTGAAGTTCCCCCTCGGGTCGAATACAGTCTAACTGAAATGGGTAGAAAATTTCAAGGTGTTCTAGATGCCATTGAAAGTTGGGGACTGGAGTATATCGAAATTCTAAACTAATTATCTTCTCAAAAAAAGGCGGAATAAATCCCGCCTTTTATCTTTTATAATTATTTTCCAAGATAGTATTCTTTTACAACGTTCAATTTTTCGTCAAATTCGAATACCAATGGTGGGAAGTTAGGGATTTCCACATCCATGATTTCGTCGTCTGACAATTGTTTGATGTGTTTAACAAGAGCACGGATTGAGTTACCGTGTGCTCCTACGAATACGTTTTTACCGTCTTTAAGAGCTGGAGCGATTTTATCTTCCCAGAATGGAAGGGCACGTTCCAAAGTAACTTTCAAGTTTTCAGCATCTGGAATCACTGAATCGTCAAGTGAAGCATAACGACGGTCAGTGTGTGCTGAGTGTTCATCATCACGGTCCATTGCAGGAGGCAATACATCGTAAGAACGACGCCAGATGTGAACTTGTTCATCACCAAATTGTTCAGCAGCTTCTGCTTTGTTTTTACCAGTCAAACCACCGTAGTGACGTTCGTTCAAGCGCCATGATTTTTCAACTGGAACCCACAATTGGTCAGAAGCTTCAAGAGCCAAGTTAGTCGTTTTGATCGCACGTTTCAATACTGAAGTATAAGCTTGGTCAAATTCGATACCAGCTTCTTTGATCAATTTACCAGCGTCGATCGCTTGTTGTGTACCTTTTTCAGACAAATCAACATCAGCCCAACCAGTGAAAAGGTTAGCTTTGTTCCATTCAGACTCACCGTGGCGAGCAAAAACCAATTTTACCATTAGATGGATCTCCTTTTTATTCTCCGAGGTTTCCCCCGTTTATCTATTCTATTCTACTAGATTTTCAGTGAAAAATCTAGTGGCGACCATAGAAAAGTGCAATTTCTCACAAAAAAGAGCCTGACGGCTCTGGTTTCTCTCCCATTAAATTTTCTGACAGTCGGGGCAAATGCCATAGACGGTCATCTGGGTCTTGGTGATCTGGTAGCCACTTTGACTCGCTGCTTCTTTGCGAAGATCTGGGACTTCAATGTCCACATCTGCGATACGGCCACAT
The DNA here is from genome assembly GCF_041432055.1 of Streptococcus sp. 27098_8_186. Classification (NCBI taxonomy): domain Bacteria; kingdom Bacillati; phylum Bacillota; class Bacilli; order Lactobacillales; family Streptococcaceae; genus Streptococcus; species Streptococcus sp. 27098_8_186. The sequence goes on along the minus strand of NZ_JAPVYV010000002.1, from coordinate 80,156 downwards.
TTTTCACACACCACATTCAAATGGTCATGCCCCATGAAATCAAAAAAGGTCGTGGTATCATTGCGAACCTTGATCTCAGAAACAACCCCCTCATCAATCAAAACCTTGATATTGTTGTAGACAGTTGCTAGACTCATGCTTGGAAACTGAGGCAATAAATCGCGATAGATCTTCTCAGCGCTTGGATGTTCATGACTCGCCACTAAATAAGAAAGAACTGCTCTGCGGGTATCGGTAATCCGAATGCCCTTAGCACGTAAATTATGCAAGACTTCTTCCACGCGCTCTTCTTCATGACGATGCAATGCGTTCACTATGATTCCCCCTTTCCAATATGATTTAATCGATTCGTTACCCTTATTATATCATGTTTCAAAATAAATCACTATTTAGAATGCTTTTAATTAAAAAAAATGTCCGGGGGACATTGATTCACGAGCCTGAAAATGGAAGAGCGAGCTTATGTCCAGTGGACATTTTTTTCACGAGCCTGAAATCGGAAAAGCGAGTTAATGTCCAGGGGACATTGATTCACGAGCCTGAAATAGATTCATCTACTCTCAACCGATCCAACTGGTCATCCAGCGCACGGTTCCTAGGATCATTTTGACCACGAGGATCATAAAGCAAAATTCCAGTACAAACCACAGCCCTTTCAATAGATACAAAATAGGTCGGATAAACAACAAGGCAAAGAGGCCTAAAATGAATCGCATGGTCTTTTCTCTCTTTCTTTTTTCCTATTATACCCTTATCCTATAGAGCTGTCCAACAAAAAAACCATCCTAGAAATCTAGGATGGTTTTTCAAAATGCAATTATTTAACTGCTTCTTTAAGAGCTTTACCAGCTTTGAATGCTGGAACTTTAGAAGCTGCGATTTTGATTTCTTTACCAGTTTGTGGGTTGCGACCTTTACGAGCTGCACGTTCACGAACTTCGAAGTTACCGAAACCGATCAATTGAACTTTTTCACCTTTTGAAAGGTATTCTGAAACTGCTGCGAACACAGCGTCAACAGCTGCTGCTGAATCTTTCTTAGTCAATTCTGTAGCTTCTGCCACTTTTGCGATCAAATCTTGTTTGTTAGCCATTTAACAAATCCTCCAATTTTTTTTAGGCTTTACGCCTTAACAGTACTATCATATCTAAAAAAAGCCTTTAGGTCAAGTACTAAACCTGTTTTTTTAAACATTTATTTAGCTTATTCGTAGCGCACCAAAACTGCAAATGCATTCTCACCTGTATGGGTTTGAATAATCGATCCAGTTTCGAGAACAGGGATCGCTTTTTCAACGAGCGATTGCAACTGAGCCTTCATTTCATTGGCCCATTCTGGTGTCCCTGCGTAAGAAATCCCGATCTCAGCCACCTTGCTGTGGGATAATTTCTCTACCAATTCATCCAACCATTTCTTAAAGGTCTTGTTTCCACGGCCCTTGACGATTGGTTCCAACTGATGGTCCTTCATTTCCATCACCACACGGATGTTAAGAAGCGAGCTCAAAAGTCCGGTAACTCGGCCAATCCGACCACCTTTAACTAGATTTTCCAAGGTAGATACGCCGATATACAACTCTGTCTTTTCTTTGACTTCTTCGATACGAGCTAAAACGGTGTCTAGATCTGCTCCTTCTTTAGCCAACTTAGCTGCCTCAACCACTTGGAACTTCATGGCTTGGTCTGTAAAGCCACTATCAATCACAGTTACTTCTGCCCCTGACAAAGTTGCCCCTTGGCGAGCCGCCTCTACTGTTCCTGACAAGGCGTGAGACATATGAATCGAAACGATATGAGCTCCGTCTGCTGCTAACTTTTCATACACCTCCGCAAAGACTCCAACAGGTGGTTGGCTGGTCTTTGGAAGATTTTTGCTAGACTGCATTAAGCGCAAGAAGTCCCCTTCTCCCAACTCACTGTCAGAATAAAGGACTCCATCCACCATAACAGAAAGTGGCACAATGGTGATGCCATATTCTTCAACCACTTCAGGCTCAATTGTAATAGATGAGTCTGTAACTATTTTAATATTTACCATATAATTCTATACTCTTCCTAAGAATGTTCTGCTTTCATTATATCAAAAAACACGGGGTTTTGCAGTGAAAGATATCCATTCCTGCTTCCTCAGTCGTCTGCGGCAGAAAAACCTGTATTGTGAAGGACATGGTCTTGGACAATACCTTGATCATCCAAGAGCAATCCATGGAGGACTCCTCCAAAGACAGCGCCACCATCGACGCCCATTTTCTGATCTGAAATCCAAAGATTTTCGGTGCCGACTGGCTCATTGAGCAGTCCATAGACCGGTGTATGGCCAAAGACGATCCATTTGCCTGTATGATTCTCCGCTTCATGGAATGGTTTACGAATCCAGACTTTTTGGTAATCACTGGTTTCCCGCCAATTTTCAAGGGTTAGATCCACACCAGCGTGGACAAAGTAATAGGTTTCTGTCTCGTAGTCAAAGGGCAAACTGCGGATAAAGGCCACCAAGTCAGGAACGGTGTTCTCTACGGCTTGCGCATCCGCAATCCCATCTACAGGAGCATCGAGCGGCCGGCCTAACAGAGAGTTGATAGTCGTATCGCCACCATTTCTTCGGTAGTGGTCATAACGCTCTTCTGGATTGTCCAACCAGGCTAAAAACATGTACTCGTGATTCCCGGAAAGGCAAACAGCTCCGTGGTGGTCTACATAGTCCTTCACGATTTCAATCGATCGTTTGCTGTTTTCGCCTCGATCTATCAAATCCCCTAAAAAAACCAATTGAGCTTTTCCATCCCACTCTGTCATGAGCTCTTCTAGCATTTGTGCTTTTCCGTGAATATCTCCGACTACAAAGTATGTTGACATTGGTTCAAACCTTCTTTCTCTTAACGCTTGAGAAGTTGCTCTGCTTGTTGACGGGCAGCTTCCGTTAGATCCTCTCCTGCCAGCATCTTGGCAATTTCTTCGATTCGTTCTTCTCTATTGAGCAAACGCACAGTAGAGACAGTTGAGTGTTCATCACTGATTTTCTCAATATAGAATTGATAATCTGCTGCAGCGATGACTTGCGGCAAGTGAGAAATGGCAAGCACCTGGCCATTTTGACCAATCTTATGAATTTTCGCTGCGATAGCTTGGGCCACGCGCCCAGAGACTCCTGTATCCACCTCGTCAAAGACGATACTAGTTTTTCCTTCTTTTCGAGAAAAAGCAGATTTAATGGCCAACATCAAGCGTGACAATTCTCCGCCAGATGCTACCTTGACAAGGGGTTTAAAGTCCTCACCTGGGTTGGTCGAAATATAAAATTCGACAGCTTCATTTCCCTCCCGATTAAACTTAGCCTTGCTAAAACGCACTTGGAAGCGCGCCTTGTCCATGTAGAGATCTGCCAATTCTTGCTGGATTTCATTTTCCAAGGCTTGGGCCAAAGTATGCCGCTGATCACTCAAATCTTGAGCCAAGGTGACCAAACTCTTTTCCAAACGTTTGAGTTCTTTTTCCAAATCCTCAGACGAGAGGTCACTTCCAGTGAGAAGGCTATATTCTTTGGTGATTTGCGCCAGGTATTCCAAGACGTCCTTGACTTGGCCACCATACTTGCGCGTGATAGAGTGGATCAAATCCAAACGCGATTCCACCTGCATGAGGCGATTGCCATCAAACTCCAGACCATCGACCACATCTTCTAAGCGCTTGGTAATATCCTCAAGGGCATAAAAGGTTTCAGATAATTGGCTTGAGAGCTCTTTGTAGCTGGGATCATATTCTTCGATGCTCTCCAGATCATTCATGGCTGAGCGAACATTGGAGAGGCTCGAAAACTCTTCTGCATCCAGCATGGTATAGGCATTGGTTAGGGTATCTGCAATCATCTTGTGATTGAGCAGGCGTTGGCGTTCTTGCTCCAAACGCACATCCTCATCCACTTCCAAGGAAGCAGCCTCAATCTCTGCAATTTGAAACTCTATCATTTCAATACGGGCCTTATTTTCCTGCTGGTTGCGCTGGAGTTCCACCACTTGTTTGCGCAGGCGTTTGTAGTCTTCAAAGGTCTGACGATAAGCATCTTTAGTTTGGAAAAAGGCTGCATCCCCAAATTCATCCAGCATAGCGATATGCAATTGGGGCCGCATGAGTTCTTCCTGATCATGCTGGCCATGGATGTCCACCAAATGTTGCCCAACTGCCTTTAAGACAGACAAATTCACCATTTGTCCATTGATCCGGCTGACACTTCGTCCATTTTGCAAGATCTCTCGGCGAATGATCAATTCATCGGTCCACTCTAGTCCTTGCTCTTCAAAGAGAGCCGTCAAGTGACGATTGCTCTCAACGGTGAAGAGACCTTCGATTTCCGCTTTTGGGGCTCCGTGTCGAATGACATCCGTCGTTGCACGGCTTCTCAGCATCATGTTCATGGCATCGATGATGATGGATTTACCAGCACCTGTTTCCCCCGTCAGTACCGTCATTCCCTTTTCAAAATTTAAGGAAATCTCTTCGATAATGGCAAAGTTCTTAATCGAAATTTCTAATAGCATAGGCTCTTACCACCCAAAGATTGATTTGAGGATATTCTCTGCTTCTGGAGCTGAATAGGCGATCAGCAAGATCGTATCATCATCTGCGACAATACTAAAGATATGCTCCTTATAAATCTCCCGCAAGCGCCGTTTAACTAAAGGCGCTGTCCCTGGAACCATGGTGAAATTGACATATTCTCCCATACGACGATGAGACAAAATATTGCTTTCGATCATCCCGATCCCTTGGTGGTGCTTACGTGGCAATTCATAGACATAGGACATGTCTTTCAGAGGGCGTTTTACGATGCCCAATTCTTTGATATCCCGTGATACCGTCGCTTGGGTTGCTGAGATGCCTTCTTCTTTCAAATGTTCGACGATCTCTTCTTGCGTCCCCACTTCATGATCGCGAATGAAGCGACGAATTTTTTCTAATCTGATATTCTTACTCTTCATGTTTAAATTCCTTGTGTGCCCGCTCCACAACAGCCTCCAGCTGCTCTGTAGTCGGCTTTGTTTTCTCTTCTTTTTTTTCTAGATACATCAAAAATTCGATGTTGCCATGGCCTCCTTGGATAGGGGAATAATCTACTCCCATTACCGCAAAGCCATGTGTCCCTGCAAAAGCAGCGACCTTTTCAAGAACGGCTAAATGAATCTTAGGATCCTTAATGATCCCATTTTTCCCGATCTGTTCGCGTCCTGCCTCAAACTGAGGTTTCACCAAGGCCACGACTTGTCCATTTTCTGCCAAAATCCGGTGAAGGGCTGGCAGAATCAAGTCCAAGGAAATAAAGCTGACATCGATACTCGCAAAGCTCGGTGTCGCTTCAAAATCATCTGGCTCGGCATAGCGGAAATTGAACTGTTCCATCGAGACCACCCGAGGATCATTGCGCAATTTCCAGGCCAACTGATTGGTCCCGACATCCACCGAAAAGACCTGGCTGGCTCCATTTTGCAGCATGACATCTGTAAAGCCACCTGTAGAAGCTCCAATATCAATCGCAATTTTACCCTCTACAGATAAACCAAATTGGTTCAGGGCTTTTTCTAATTTAAGACCGCCCCGGCTGACATATTTTAGTTTTTCACCCTTTAATTTCAACTCGGTTGCTTCATCAATTTTTTCACCCGGTTTATCGAAGCGCTCACCATTGATAACGGCAACGACAAGACCTGCCATCACCCCTCTTTTGGCTTGTTCGCGGGTATCAAATAGGCCTTGTTTATAGGCTAATACATCCACTCTTTCCTTAGCCATCTATTCGTAATCCTTCTATTAATTTCTTGATCGCTCGCGGATCAAAGTCGCAAGCAGCTGTAATCTGATCCAACAAGTCCTCGCAAGCGTCTAATTCGCTTGTCAGCATAGCTTTTGATTCTTCCAATCCCAACAGGGCTGGATAGGTCGATTTTTCAGCTACTAAGTCCTTTTGAGGGGTCTTCCCCAGAGCTTCAAAATCAGCGACCAAATCCAAAATATCATCCCTCACTTGAAAAGCCAGGCCTAATTTTTTCCCGATTTTTTCTAGGAGCTGACCAATGTCTGCTTGCAACTCTAAAATCAAACCTGCTGCGATGAAAGGATAGGCAAGGAGGCGTCCTGTCTTATTAGCATGGATGGTCTGCAACTCTGTCAGCGTGAGCTGTTTGTGCTCCCCTTCCATATCAAGGACTTGACCAGCTACCATTCCACGACTACCAGAAGCATCCGACAATTCAAGGATCAAAGAGACCTTGACCGCATCAGGAAGGGCACTCGCAGCTATCATCCCAAAGGGATCGAGAAAAAGCGCATCCCCTGCTAAAATCGCCAGGTCTTCTCCGAATTTCTTATGATTGGTCAATTGTCCCCGACGGTAATCATCATTGTCCATGGCAGGCAGATCATCGTGAATAAGGCTTCCTGTATGGATCATCTCTAAAGCCCCTGCCACTTGAAAGTGAGCCTCCGTCAATTCCAGTCCAAAGGCCTCTAACAATTCTAGAAGGAGCAAGGGGCGCAGGCGTTTTCCACCTGCCTGGATGGAATAAAGGACCGACTCCACTAAATGGGGGGCAACGGCTTTCTCCTCATAAAAAGAGCGAACCGCTTGCTCTACTCTATTTCGTTTTTCTTCTTGTCTCATGCTAGATCCGCTTCAGTACCATCTGCTTGCATGACCTTGACCAAGGTTTTCTCTGCTTGATCCAAGGTATCTTGCAATTCTTTTGACAACTTCATTCCTTTTTGGAATTCTGTAATGGCTTCTTCTAAAGCCACATCACCACTCTCCAATTTTTGGACGATGGCTTCCAAATCTGCTAAATTTTCTTCAAATTTCTTTTCTTTCGACATGTTTTACCTCTACTTCTAACTGGCCATCTCTCATGATGAGGGATAGCGGGTCCCCTTCTGTTACTTTCGCAACCGAATCTAGGACCTGATCTCCTTCCTTAACCATGGCATAGCCACGCGCAATAATCCGACTGGTATCGAGCATCAAGAGAGCTTCTGATAAGCCTTGCACCTTGATCTTTTGCTCTTTAAGGACTTGTTCCATTCGGTTGATTAAGATTCTCTTATCTTGGAGCAGGCGGTCCTGGTAGCGCTCGATGCGATGCAAAGGAGACGTGGCTTCTAGGCGATGACGCAGACCTTGCAGCTGATTGGCCCCTTGTCCATAAGCATCGCGCATCCCTTGTTTCAAACGCAATTGCAACTGGTCAATCTTTTGCAGGTAGCCATCATAGAGTCTTTCAGGCTGTCTAAAAATAACCGATTGACTTAATTTGGCCAAGCGTTCACGATTATAGGCCAAGCGATTGGACATCGCTGTTGCCATGCGATTTTCCTGCTTTTGTAAATGGTACAAGAGATCCAACTTGGTTACTGGAGTGGCCAATTCAGCAGCGGCTGTCGGAGTAGCGGCTCGTCGGTCTGCTACAAAATCGGCTAGAGTCGTATCTGTCTCATGTCCAACACTGGAGATAATCGGAATCCGCGATTCAAAGATGGCTCGCACCACTGCTTCTTCATTAAAGGCCCAGAGATCTTCAATCGAACCACCCCCACGACCGATAATCAAGACATCCAAATCATCCCGTTGGTTAGCCCTTTGAATATTAGCAACCACCTCACTAGATGCGCCTTCTCCCTGAACCTTGGTCGGGTAGAGCACAATCTCTACACCAGGGAAGCGTCGGCTCACCGTTGTGATAATATCGCGAATCACGGCCCCACTTTGACTGGTGATGACCCCGATCTTTCTTGGAAATTGTGGCAGAGCTTGCTTCCACCGATCCTGAAAGAGCCCTTCTTCGGTCAACTTTTTCTTGAGTTGCTCAAATTGGATGGCCAAGGCCCCTACCCCATCTGGCTCAGCCTTTTCGATAACAATGGAATAACTCCCACTTGGCTCATAGAGCTGAATGCGACCGATGACGTTGATCTTCATGCCTTCTTCTAGCTCAAAACCAAAGCTTCGATAAACCCCAGCCCAGACCGTCGCCTGAATAACCGCTTTTTCATCCTTTAATGAAAAATATTGGTGGTTGGGACGTTTTCGGAAATTGGAGACCTGCCCTGTCAGATAAACCCTTTCCAAATAGGGATCCTTATCAAATTTTAATTTCAAATATTTGGTCAAACTTGATACGGATAAATAGTTGGACATAGGAACTCCTTTCTGCAGAATATGATCAAGTTTAATTATACCAAAAAACACCAAAAAAGGCTGGCAGACAAAGCGAAATCATGAATTTCCTTTCTCTACAGGCCTCATTTTATTCAAGTTGCTCTCTACTTGTCTGTTTGACACCAGCATCCTTAAAACTCAAGACCAAGTTGGAATACACAAAAAAGACAAGTCACAGTACTTGTCTTTTTATTCTTTAGGAGGCTATTGCTTTCCTATTTTTGATAGGTTTTTACGACCCAATCAACTCCTTCATCTGCCGTGAGGGTATAGACAGGATTCTCAGTCGTTTCATAAAAGGTCATCGAGAGAGTTTTACCATCCACGAATACTTCGATTGAGTTGGTATCGCGAATGATCAAAAAATGATGATCTTTTTCAGCATCCAACTGAATCCATCTCGATTGAAATGCTGGATTTTCTTTTCCAGAAATGGGGTGCCCAAATTGGTCTCGACTTAAGCTAAAGCGTTTTTGAGAGGCGTCGTAAACCAATTGCAAGACACTATCAGGATCGGTTTCATCGCCATATCCAAGGATAAAGGAGCGACCCGGTTTGGTATCTAGCTCAAACAAGGTTTGTTTCCCTCTCGCTGGGATCGTGATCTGATTGCCCTGAACAATGGTTTCTGATGCATGTTCTACAAGAAAGTGTTCTTTCACTGACTCAGGTAACTCCTGAACCAATCGTCCGTCTTTCAAGGACAATTTTCTTGGAAGAGTCATACTACCTGCCCACCCATGGGCTAAATCATGACTGGGGATAGACCGGTGCCACATTTGCATCCAGGCAACCATGTATCGTTCGCCATTTGGTCCTTGACTAGTTTGAGGGGCATAGAAATCCAAACCACCATCCAATTCATCATAAGAATCGACATGAAAGCGCCCTGTTTCCCAATTCATGTCACCGATAAAGGCAACCGTCGAATTTAAATTCCAGTATTTTTCTTGCTGCCTTTCCATTTCAATGGGAGACAGAATCAAGACCCATTTGCCATCTAAAGGGAAGAAATCAGGACACTCCCACATAATCCCTTGCCCTTTTTCACCTTCTAGAAGGACTGATGTAAAGTCCCAATCTACTAGATTACTTGATGCAAATAGGAGAATTTGACCACTGTCATCTGGCGTCTTAGAAGCAACGACAGCGTAATAGCTTCCTTCGTATTCAAATACTTTAGGATCACGAAAATCTGCAATATCTGCGATCCCCTCAATATGTTGAGCATGGATCACTGGATTAGTAGGCAACTTTTCAAAGGTAATGCCATCTGTCGACACCGCAAGACACTGAGTCTCCTCGCGCTTTTCCTCATCGTCTACATGACCAGTATACAGCAAATAGAGCTTGTCATCTTTCACAATAGCACTACCTGAGAAACAACCATCCTTATCATAGCTTTCACTTGGTGCTATAGCTACTGGTAATTCTTCCCAATGGAGAAGATCTTTTGATTTGGCATGCCCCCAATGCATGGGACCCCAAACACTATCATAGGGATAGAATTGGTAAAACAAATGGTATTCCCCACGGAAATAAACAAAACCATTTGGATCGTTCATCCAGCCGATTGGAGGCAGCAAATGAAATGCCCCTCTATATTGCTGGTCAACCTTCTCCCTGTTTTCATTGATATACTGATTTGCTTTCCGAATGCTTTCCTTCATCTTTTTTACCTATTTTCTATTTTCAGTGCTGGTAACCTGATCTTTGTCACTCCACTTTTTCATCCATTTGGGGATTTCTTTGCTGATAGTCGTGGGTAGAACCACATAATCCTCCTTGCTCAAATCTTCTGCTATGGCTGAATGGAGATAGGTCGCAACCACCACGCGCTCATAGAGACTGACCTGTGGGAATTGACCCGCAAATCCTGCGATCATCCCTGCCAAGGTATCCCCCATGCCCCCTGTTGCTTGATAGGGGCCACCAACATCTAGCTGATAGCCCTCTTCTTGCCCACTTGTCCAAATGCGGGTGTGAGGCCCTTTTTCTACAATGACAGTCCCTTTAGGAAAGTTCTGTACTGCTCTTCGACTCTTGTCTTCAATCTGGCTTGCTAGCTCAAGCCCTGACAGTTTTTCCCATTCTTTTTGATGAGGGGTAAAGACCAACTGAGCCTCTGGCAGGTCAAACTGAGAGCTTGCAAAAAGACTAATAGCTCCTCCATCCAAAATCAAGACCTGCTGGCTAGAGACTTGCTCAAAAATCATGTGCAAGATTGCTTGGTTTTCTCTTACTTCCTTTAAGCCAGGTCCTACGAGAATCACGCTGGCTTTTTGGAGCTGCTCACAAAGGAGTTCGTGATCTGCCAAATCAAAGCCCATGGCTTCAGGAAGATGGCTATGAAGGGCTGTCAGATTATCAGGATTTGTTGCAACAGTGACTAGACCCGCTCCACTATGAACCGCAGCAAGCGCCGCCATAATAATAGCTCCCCCATAGGGGTAAGTCCCGCCAATCAAGAGCAGACGGCCAAAATCACCCTTATAAGACTTTGCCTCTCGCTGCACAATGACTCGCTGGATCTCTTCTTTCTCAACTCTTCTCATACCATCCTCATTTCTAGCGAAAAAGGAGAAGCCACGACTCCCCCCCCTTCTTTTATTTTCCTCTGAATTCTGCAAAGACTTGCAAGATCTTAGCAGCCACAGCTTGTGGTTGATTTTGTTTGGCTACCAATTGATCATCCGCATAAGGCTGAAGGGCTGGAAAATCACCAATCTGAACTGCATAAAGAGCTTTTTCAAAGAGCTCGATATCATTTTGATCATTGCCAAAAGCCACGAAATTCTCTCCACAGAGTTCTTCTACGGTTGTTGCTTTATGCGTATCTGCTGGATTGAGATAGATGCATTTTTCATGCGCATGATAGCGGATATGGGCCTTGTCTGTCTTTTCGATTCGCTCGATGATCTCATCCACGAGCTCCTCATGGCCACCCATATAGATCACAACCTTAATCGGATCTGTCAGCTCCTCTAACGAACGATACTGGGCTTTCTTGAGAGGGTCTACATTAACAACAAAAGGAATCTTTTCCAAAATCTGTCCGCTATAATCAAAGGTATCATCCACAAAAAATGGTAGATTGTAATGGTGACAAAAGCCAAGGACTTCCCGATACACATCCTTGTCCAATTGTTCCTCATATACTAATTGTCCCTGACGATAGGCCAATCCACCATTTAAGCCTATCACGAGTTGTTGACTCAATGGATCCCCTAAAAGGTCCAAGCAGTCCCGGTAAGAACGTGCAGAAGCAAAGGCAACTTCATGGCCAAATTCTTCTGCTCTCAATAAGACCTGTTTGATTTCATCATCGATTGTGACACCATCGAATGACAGAGTTCCATCTAAATCAAATACAAACTTCATCTTGTTCACACTTTCATTTTTTTAAGGCACGAACAGCTGCTTCGTAGGTCTGCTCCATAAGCATGGTGACGGTCATAGGACCAACTCCTCCTGGTACCGGGGTAATATGACTGGCCAAAGGGGCAACGGAGTCAAAATCGACATCCCCACACAATTTGCCATTCTCATCACGATTCATTCCGACGTCAATGACGACGGCACCTTCTTTCACGAAGTCTGCTGTTACAAATTTCGCACGACCGATCGCAACAACCAAGATATCTGCTCTTCTAGCAATTTTAGGCAGATGATGGGTCCGAGAATGGGTCAAGGTTACCGTCGCATTTTTGGCGAGGAGCAACTGCGCCATTGGTTTTCCAACGATATTGGAACGACCAATCACGACTGCTCGCTTCCCTTCTAGATCAATCCCATACTCTTTGAACATCTCCATGATGCCAGCAGGTGTTGAAGGGACCATGAGAGGATTTCCAGCCCACAAGCGTCCCATATTCAATGGATGAAAGCCATCCACATCTTTTGTCGGATCAATGGCTAAAAGGACTGCATCCGCATCGATATGCTTAGGCAGTGGCAACTGCACCAAAATCCCATGCCAAAGAGGATCTTGATTGTAATGTTCGATCACTTCTAATAACTCAGCTTGGCTGATGCTTTCAGGAAGTCGTCTCACTTCACTCCGAAAGCCTGCCGCAATAGCAGAACGCTCTTTATTTCTTACATAGATTTTGCTAACTGGATTATCTCCTACCACGATTACAACGAGGCCAGGCACAACTCCTGTCTCTTCTTTTAATCGTGCTGTTTTCTTCGCAATCTCACTCTGTAATTTTGTAGCGAGCGCCTTCCCATCAATGATTGTCGTCATGTCAATTCTCTTTCTAGTCAAGTAATGAAAATAGTCCTCTCTATTATAGCAGATTTCAACTCTCAAACCTAACTGTTCCTGCTTAGAATTTCTTATAGACGAAAACTATAACCAGATGGACAAAAAATGAGCTTGAGACCACCCCAAACTCATCCACTCAGCTACTTAGTAAAGTAATTCATAAATTTCCATTGCAATTAAATCAATGCTATCAAATGTATAGGTTTCACGCGCTTTAACATCACGAAGTGTAAAGGTTGAACCTTCTTCTTCATTGTGGTTGTAGGCTACTTCAGCGACAACAACACCGTCACGTTCAAAATTACGTTTTAAGTTTCCACCGTCTTTTGTCATCGTCTCCAAACGGTTGATAATCCGTACTAAATGTGATTCCATTTTATTTCTCCTCTTTACTTTCTACTCTCCTATTTTATCATAAAAGAGAAAGCTCTTCCAATAAAAATTCACATTTTTCCATTGATTTACTCTCTTCTTTAATCCTTAGCGACATTCCGTAGCAAATTCTTGCAAACTTCTAGAATACTGATATAATGAAACTATAAATCTTTGACTATTTTTGACCTTTTAAAAATAGGCTCGTCTCTTGATGGAAAACCATCAAAAACCTACTGTGAGGTATGTATATGCTTTGTCAAAATTGTAAAATAAATGAATCAACCATCCATTTATATACAAATGTAAATGGACGTCAGCAGCAAGTAGACCTCTGTCAAAATTGCTATAAAATTATGAAAACAGACCCAAATAACAGCTTCTTGAAGGGCATGAGCCAACGGAGTCAACTCACTGGAGATCCTTTTGAAGATTTCTTCAATAACCTTGGAAACTTCCAAAGTCCGCAAGAACCTCAAACCCCTCCAACTCAATCCGGAGGCAGTTATGGAGGTGGTGGCTACGGTCAAAACAATAACCGTGGCGACGGTCAAGACCCTCGTCAAGCACGCCCTCAAAAGCCAAAAGGACTGTTAGAGGAGTTCGGCATCAATGTTACAGAAATTGCCCGCAAAGGGGATATTGACCCTGTCATTGGCCGTGACGAGGAGATTATCCGTGTCATCGAAATTCTCAACCGTCGAACCAAGAACAACCCGGTTCTGATTGGAGAGCCTGGGGTCGGAAAAACTGCCGTTGTGGAAGGCCTGGCTCAAAAAATCGTCGATGGCGACGTTCCTCATAAATTGCAAGGAAAAGAAGTCATCCGCCTAGACGTTGTGAGCCTCGTTCAGGGTACAGGCATCCGTGGTCAATTCGAAGAACGCATGCAAAAATTAATGGATGAAATTCGTCAACGCGAAGATGTTATCCTGTTCATCGACGAAATCCATGAAATTGTTGGTGCAGGATCTGCTGGTGAGAGCAATATGGACGCTGGAAATATCCTCAAACCAGCCTTGGCGCGCGGTGAACTCCAATTAGTTGGGGCTACTACCCTCAATGAATACCGTATCATTGAAAAAGATGCGGCCTTGGAACGTCGGATGCAGCCCGTTAAGGTCGATGAGCCAACGGTTGAAGAAACCATCACCATCCTCAAGGGCATCCAGAAAAAATACGAAGACTACCACCACGTCCACTATACAGACGGGGCCATCGAAGCGGCAGCTATTCTGTCAAACCGTTACATCCAAGATCGCTTCCTGCCAGACAAGGCCATTGATCTGTTGGATGAAGCGGGATCTAAGATGAACCTGACCCTAAACTTTGTGGATCCAAAAGTGATCGACCAGCGCTTGATTGAAGCTGAAAACCTCAAAGCCCAAGCGACGCGCGAAGAAGACTTTGAAAAAGCAGCCTACTTCCGCGATCAAATCGCGAAATACAAGGAAATGCAAGGTCAACATATCACCGATCAAGAGACCCCTGTCATCAGTGAAAAAACTATTGAACACATCGTTGAACAAAAGACCAATATTCCTGTTGGCGATTTGAAAGAAAAAGAACAGTCTCAATTGATCAATCTGGCTTCTGATTTGAAAGCTCATGTGATTGGTCAAGACGATGCAGTAGATAAAATCGCGAAAGCCATTCGACGCAATCGTGTCGGCTTAGGATCGCCTAACCGTCCAATCGGAAGCTTCCTCTTTGTCGGACCAACTGGTGTCGGAAAGACCGAGTTGTCTAAACAATTAGCGATCGAGCTCTTTGGCTCTGCAGACAATATGATCCGCTTTGATATGAGCGAATACATGGAAAAACATAGCGTAGCGAAACTAGTCGGAGCTCCTCCGGGCTATGTTGGCTACGATGAAGCTGGACAACTAACGGAAAAGGTTCGTCGCAATCCTTACTCCCTCGTGTTATTGGATGAAGTGGAAAAAGCCCATCCAGATGTCATGCACATGTTCTTGCAAGTCTTGGATGATGGCCGTTTGACAGATGGTCAAGGCCGTACCGTCAGCTTCAAAGATACCATTATCATCATGACCTCTAACGCTGGAACTGGCAAAGCTGAGGCCAATGTTGGTTTTGGAGCTGCTCGCGAAGGTCGAACCAACTCTGTACTTGGAGAACTCGGTAACTTCTTTAGCCCTGAATTCATGAACCGTTTTGATGGCATCATTGAATTCCAACCTCTATCAAAAGAAAACCTTCTCCAAATCGTTACCCTCATGCTGGATGAAGTCAATCAACGTCTCGCACAAAATGAGATTCATCTGGATGTGACAGAGAAGGTCAAAGAAAAATTGGTCGATCTGGGATACGATCCAAAAATGGGGGCCCGCCCACTCCGTCGTACCATTCAAGATCATATCGAAGATGCTATTACCGATTATTACCTGGAACATCCAAGTGAGAAACAACTCAAAGCAGTCATGACCAGCAATGGAAATATTAGCATCAAAGCTGTTCATAAGACGGCTGAAAAGAAGTCATAATCATAATCAGTAAATGTACATTCAGAGACTGGAAAATCCAGTCTCTTTCTTTTTTCCCTCCAGATTTTTGCTAAAAAATATGATATAATGATGAAAAAATAAGAAAAGAGAAAACCATGACCATTCCAAGTTTTGGTGAAAAAAAACAAGATGTGACCTACGTCAATCGCTATGGTGTCTACGCTGTTATTCCCAATAAGGACACGGATCAGATCATCCTCGTTCAAGCTCCTAATGGAGCCTGGTTCTTACCAGGCGGGGAAATCGAGGCAGGTGAAGATCACTTGCAAGCTCTGAAACGGGAACTGATCGAAGAATTAGGCTTTACCGCTATTTTAGGACAATACTATGGCCAAGCAGATGAGTACTTCTATTCTAGCCATCGCGACACCTACTACTACAATCCTGCCTATATTTATGAAGTTGTAGACTATACAGAGGCTCAAAAACCACTGGAAGATTTTAACAATCTTGCTTGGTTTCCTGTAGATGAAGCTATTGAAAAACTCAAACGTGGCAGTCACAAATGGGGCATTGAACAGTGGAAAAATACCCACAAAAAATAAAGGAATTCTTTCACAATAAATAAAAAAGTGCTATAATAAATGAAGATAGAGGTTAGGAGGAACTCATATGAAGCTCATTAATACCACAAATAGTCATGCTGCACTGGTCAAAAGCCAACTTGCCAGCACTGACGCCTTGCTTGTCGAGGTTTATTCCGCGGGCAATACCGATGTCGTTTTTACACAGGCCCCAACACACTATGAATTATTGATCAGTAACAAACACCGAGCTATTCGTGAAACTGAAGTAGAAAAAATTCGTGAGTTCTTTTTAAAACGTAAGATTGATCTTCAAATCATTGACCAATCCGCTATTAAAACCCTCTACTCCGATAAACTAATTGAAATTTCCTTTCCAATTACAAAGTAAGGCCAATTTGCCTTACTTTTTTATTTCCTTAATGCATGAATTTATAGACCATTCTAGCAATTAAAAAAGAAGTTCCTTTATGGAACTTCTTTTGATATCTATTATTTTGCTTCAAAGCCTTCTGCAACTGCGTCTGCAAAGTTCTCTTCAACGATGCTTGCACAGTGATCACAGATGGTTGCATGATAACTACGTTCTGCAGTTGTTGGATCGATACGACGGCAACGGTCACAAACTTCACCAGCAGCACGGTCAACTGTGAAGGCTACATCTTCAAAGGCCACTGCACCTTCTGGGGCTGGTCCTTCTGCGATAGTTAATTCAGAGACAATCAAAAGTTGAGCTACATTGCTATCAACAGCTCCAAGAAGTGTTTTCACCACTTCATTTGGATAAACGGTCAAGTGAGCTTCAAGTGATTTACCGATGACTTTTTCATTCCGCGCTTCTTCCAAGGCTTTTTGAGCTTGACCACGGAAGTCCATGAAGGCTGACCAAGTATCCAAGATTTCTTCTTGGTTGGCAAACGTTTCTGCTTCTGGCAATTCTGACAACTGAACGAAGTCTTCTGCTTCAAACTCAAGATAGGACCAGATTTCTTCAGCAGTGTGAGGAAGAATTGGAGTCAAGAGTTTAGTGATTTTCACAAGGATATCATAGAAGACTGTTTGCATTTGACGGCGTTCTAGCGATTTCGCTCCTTCGATGTAAACAACATCCTTGGCAAAATCCAGGTAGAAGGCAGACAAATCAACGTTGATAAAGTTAACAAGCGCCTTGTAGATCGTCAAGAACTCAAAGTTTTCATAAGCATCACGGATGGTCTTAACAAGTTGGTTAAAGCGAATGGTCATGTACTTGTCTACTGAACGAAGCTCGTCATAAGTAACTGCATCCTCAGCTGGGTTAAAGTCAGAAGTGTTGGCAATCAAGAAACGAAGAGTATTCCGGATCTTACGGTAAGTCTCAGACACTTGGCTCAAGATATCCATTGAGATACGCACGTCATTACTTGAGTCTACACTGGTTACCCAGAGACGCAAGATTTCAGCACCAAATTGCTTTTCAACATCACTTGGAGCAATGGTATTTCCAAGAGATTTAGACATCTTCTCACCTTTACCATCCAAAGCAAAACCTTGAGACAAGATTTGTTTGTATGGTGCGACACCATGGTTCGCCACAGATGTGATAAGAGATGAGTTGAACCAACCACGGTATTGGTCTGAACCTTCTAGGTAGAGATCCGCTGGATATTTGAGTTCAGGACGGTTAACGACAACCCCATTCCATGATGAACCTGAATCAAACCAGACGTCCATGATATCTGTTTCTTTTGTAAATTCGCCATTTGGTGAACCTGGATGCGTAAATCCTTCTGGCAAGAGGTCTTTCGCTTCACGCTGCCACCAGATAATGGAACCATGCTCTTCAAAGAGTTGCGCTACATGTTCGATGGTTTCAGCCGTCATGATCGGTGTTCCATCTTCTGCATAGAAGATTGGAAGAGGCACACCCCAGGCACGTTGACGAGAGATGACCCAGTCACCGCGGTCACGAATCATGTTGTAAAGACGGACTTTCCCCCATTCTGAGTGGAACTTCACTTTTTCAATTTCGTCCAAGATATCTTGACGGAATTTCGATACTGAGGCAAACCATTGTGGTACGGCACGCCAGATGATTGGTTTTTTCGTCCGCCAGTCAAATGGGTAGGAGTGAGAGATTTCTTCTTGAGCAAGGAGCAAATCTCCAAGTTTTTCGATAACCGTTGGAACAACCTTGTCATAGAACTGACCTGCAAAGTCAGGACCAGCATTCTCCATCATGATTCCGCGTTCATTAACAGTAACAGCAACTTCGAGGCCATTGGCAATCCCTACATTGTAGTCATCCTCACCAAAACCAGGAGCAGTATGGACGATACCAGTACCTGAATCAAGGGTTACATGCTCACCAAGGATCACCAATTCATCCACTTCCGGATCCCATGGGTGTTCTGTCACGATATGGTTCAATTCTTTCCCTTGGTAAGTCGCAAGGACTTCAGCATTTTCCCAACCGAATTTTTCAGAAAGGCTTGGCAAGAGCTCAGATGCTACGACATACTTGCGGTCAGATCCAGCAGGTTTCACTACGACATAATCAAACTCTGCACCTACCGTCAATCCACGAGATGCTGTAACCGTAAATGGAGTTGTTGTCCAGACAACGATGTAAGTGTCTGTATCTAGGACACCCTTACCATCTTTAACTTTGTTAGCATAGTAAAGAGACGTTGATACCAAATCATGGTATTCAATCTCTGCTTCCGCAAGGGCTGACTCAGAAGACCAAGACCAGTAAACTGGCTTAGCCCCACGGTAGATATAGCCTTTATTGGCCATTTCACCAAAGACGCGGATTTGCGCTGCTTCATAGTCAGGCGTCAAGGTTACATAAGGATGATCCCAATCACCTGAAACACCTAAGCGTTTAAAGTCTTCGCGTTGTTTATCTACTTGAGAAAGAGCGTATTCACGGCAGAGTTTCAAATACTCAACCAAGTCCATTTCTTTACGTTTCACACCTTGTTTAGCCAAGACTTGCTCAATTGGCAAACCATGGGTATCCCAACCTGGAATATAAGGGGCGTAAAATCCTGACATAGACTTAGAACGAACGATGATATCTTTTGAGATCTTGTTCATAGCATGTCCAACGTGGATATTTCCGTTAGCATAGGGAGGGCCATCATGAAGGGTAAAATGCGGTTTTCCTTCATTCAACTCTTGACGGCGTTGATACAATTTTGCATCTTCCCATTCTTTTTGCCAAACTGGTTCCTTCGTTGGAAGCCCAGCCCGCATTGGAAAAGCTGTTTTCCCAAGATTCAATGTTTCTTTGAGTTTCATTATGTCTCCTTATTGATTTAAAAGCTATAAAAAAAACACGAGCATCCTAAAAAGGACGATTGCTCGTGGTACCACCTTTGTTCGAGAAGTCGCAAGCGACCTTCTCCTCTCATCCCGTAACGAGGGAAACGTCCGTTCTTACTCAAGGGTTCAGAACGAATACTGTAAAAGGATCATCCATTAAGAGGGAGTGCAGATCTTCCACCATCATCTGCTCGCTAGACCTATCATTAATGGACCTATTTTTACAAAATTATAAAATATTGACAGATTCACGATTTGCATCATCTTCTGGTTGAACAGTTTCTTCAACCTCAACGACTTCCTCATTTTCATGACGAGCGTGTTCTGCTTCTTCTAAAGCGGATTGAACTTTTTCATTCAAACCTTCAAACGCTTGTGTTGCACCCAATTCTAAATTAGCAGCTTCGATGCGCTTTTGCAATTCTTCGATTTCAGCTGGAGAGAATTGACGAGTCAAATCAATGTTATCATCTTCTGCATGATGATGGTGAACTGATTCACCCAAAGCTTTCTCTACAATTTCACGGAAAGCTTCATCACTTGTTTGAATGTACATAGCTGTTGGACGAAGAATTTCATCCCATTCAGGTGTATCGATAATGCTCAATTGGCTTTCGATGGTTGATTTCAAACGTTGATGGAAGACGCGTGTCTTGTTCTTCAATTCCTCTGTTTCAACGGCAACCTTCTTGGCATTATCCGTTGCATGACGAAGGATTTCATTTGCTTTTTGTTTTGCTTCATCTACTAAGTGTTGTGCATCTTGTTCAGCTTGACGAACAATATTTTCAGAACGTTCGTTAGCTGCTTGTTTCACACGTTCAGCAGTATCTTGTGCAATCAAAACAGATTGACTCAATGAATCTTTCATTTCATCAAAATAGTTTAAGCGTTCTTCAAGAGCTTGAATTTTTGCTTCTTGATCATGATTTAAACGAACAAGATCTTCATAATCGCGAACAACGATATCTAGAAATTCTTCTACTTCGTTCGCATCATACCCTCTAAATTTAACGCCAAAAGTTTTATCTTTAATTTCTAAAGCAGTAAGAGCCATAACTCCTCCTCATTTTTTACTTAAGAGTACTTCAACAGTTACTTTATATTTTCCACTCTTTGAAATACCATTTTCAGAAACAATTTTAAGACGCCCAAAGCGTCGGACACTGACTAAATCATTCAGACCTACAGAATAGCTAACATTGGAAGTAGTCGCATAGTTAACTTTCACTAGACCAGAACTAATCAACTGACTAGCTTGTGATCGCGAAAGCTTGAAGGTCCCAGCAATCACCTTATCTAACCGATAACTCGACACGAGAATATCTCGCTGCTGGCTTTCTTCCTCTACGATCATTTGTTCAGATAGAGGAACTTCCCTCAGCTTAACAGGTACCCGAGAAATTTTCTGGATGTGATCCATGAAATAGTGAACAAAACGCTGTTCAACAAATACTTGGATCTTTCCATCACTCGTCAGAATATCTCCAAAGGACTTGCGCTCCACACCTAATTGGTGAACAATGGTCCCCAGTACCTGGGAATGGGTCAAGTGATGAAATTTTGAAGCATAGACCATTTCCAATAAGGCCAGATCAAAGTCACTTGGATCTAATTGGTAATAATCTGGAGCAACAATAACCTTAGCATACTCCATTTTCTGCTCATCACTGGAAGCAAAGACCTGTAATTGGTAGCTTGCCGCGACATTTCGTAAAATAGTGACCTGATGAGGGTTTAAAAAACCCGTCACCTCAACAGAATAGCGTTCCACCACTCTTTCAGACAATTCAATACAGCGATCAATGAATTCGTGATCTTCGCGATTGAAATGTTGGTAAATCTCTGTCTGTCCCATTGTATTCTATCCAATCAAAAGTAGGAACAAGCGGGCTAATAACTGATTCATCAAGTTCAAGACCAAAAGTGCTACTAGAACTGTAAAATCCAAGCCCCCAAACTGCAATGGTAACTTTCTAAAAAGGCTCAAAAATGGTTCAACTAGGCGGTGAACCATTTGTCCAAGAGTACTCTGAGGTGCCCCAGGGAACCAAGATAGTAAGGCATAGATGACAAGAATGATGGAATAGATTTGAATGATATTTGATAAGTATTGAAAGATAACCATCTTAACGATTACGTTTCATATCATAGTCAAATTCTGTCACTTCCACATCATTTGGAAGGCGGATATCTTCAATGTTAACGACTACATTAATTGGAGTCAACAAGTACATGGTACTTGCAACACGACGAAGATTTCCTGCTAAAACATAACGAGCCCCATCCAAATAATCTAAACAACGACGTGCTTGTACTTCAGTCATATATTGGAAGTCAATCAAGATACTCTCATTAGATAGTAATAGATCAACAATTTCAGTCGCTTCCTCGTATTTGCGGGGATAGCGTACATCAATGGTAATCTTTTCATCTGTATTCGCACGATTGGCAGCCAATTCACGTTGACGTTCATGCAAGCGAGTAATATTCTCAGATGTATTTTTCGTTGTTGAAACAGGTTCCTTCACTGCCGCTGTAGACACTGGAGTCGTAACAGGTGCGACAGGAGTCGGTTTTGGTTTTACTGGTTCTCTTTGACTAATCTGCGGACGTGGAGAAGTCACTTGAGGAGTCGGCTGTGGCTGTGGAACTGGTTGTGTTTCCGCCCCAGCTGCTTTTGCCTCATGAACTTCTACTTCTTCACCGTCTTCTGTGAAGTAGTCAATAAAGTTGTTAAATTTATCTTTTAATGACATAGTTCTTTCCTATTTAAAAAATGATGTCCCAATTCTAACATAAGTCGCTCCGTTCGCAATGGCTATTTCAAAGTCACGACTCATACCCATACTTAGTTCTGAAAAAGGCATATTTTTTAATTGTTTCTTTTCTAGTTGTTTCTGAAGTTGGTGAGTTTTTGAAAAAATATCCTGCAACTCTTCTTGACTAGCCTCAAAAGGAGCCATCGTCATTAAACCAACAATTTCAATTTTGTCCAGCTGTGCGATTTCCGCTAAAACATCATCCAGTTCATCGGGTGCAAATCCATGCTTACTTTCTTCACCAGAAATGTTCACTTGGAGGAAACACTTGATTGGGTGTTCTGCTCGCTTTTGAATTTCTTGAGCTAGCTTCACCGAATCCAAGGCATGAAAGTAATCGACGAGATTGATCACGTCTTTTACTTTCCGCCGTTGGAGGCTCCCAATCAAGTGCCAAGTGAGGTCATACTCTTTTAAAGCTTGATACTTTTCTAGGAATTTATCGACACGATTTTCACCGATATGTTGGATACCTGTTTTCACCAGTGCTTCTGTTGTAGCAACATCCACATACTTGGTGACAGCTATCACATTAACTTGATCTTGACGGTTAGCTTTGTTTCTTGCTGTTTCTACTTGTTGCCGAACAAGATCAGCATTCTCTACCAGATTCATGATTAACGATTCCGGAAGAATGGTGGTGTTTCCAATTCATCATCATCTGAAGATGAATCTACGTAACGATCAACTTGATGTGTTGATGTTGGTTCAGTTTGGCGAACGATATTCTCACGACGAATATCCCAATCACCAAAGGCTGAGCCACGGTTTGGTTCTACCGCTGGACGACTTGGAGTTGTTGGCAATTCAACATCTTGTTTCAAATCAAATTCGCGGTCAAATGGTGCAGCTTGTGGACGTTGTTCACGTGGACCTGTTTTATAAGGACGTTGTGAGGAAGCAATTCCGCTAACGCGTTCTACCTTGTCTTGACGGACACCAGTTGCAACAACTGTCACGCGGATTTCATCTTTAAGAGATTCATCAATAGATGTACCCAACCAGATGTTCACTCCGTGACCTGCAGCTTGGTTCACAATTTCTGAAGCTTCTTCAGCTTCGATCAATGTCATATCCAAACCACCTGTTACGTTGACGATCACGTCTTCTGCACCATCAATTGTAGTTTCAAGAAGTGGAGAGTAAATGGCTTTACGAGCCGCTTCGATAACGCGTTCTTCACCGCTACCAACACCAATACCCATGAGGGCATTCCCTTTGTTTTCCATAACAGTCTTCACGTCTGCAAAGTCAAGGTTGATCAATCCAGGACTTGTGATCAAGTCAGTGATCCCTTGAACACCTTGACGAAGAACGTTATCTGCTTCACTCAAAGCTTCAAGAAGCGGTGTCTTCTTGTCTACAATTTCAAGCAAGTTGTTATTAGAAATAATCAACAAGGTATCTACATGCTCGCGAAGTTCGTTGATCCCTTCAATAGCAAAGTTGCCACGTTTTGAACCTTCAAACCCGAATGGACGAGTCACAACGGCTACTGTCAAAGCACCTACAGCTTTGGCAATACGAGCAATGACTGGTGCAGCACCTGTACCAGATCCTCCACCCATCCCTGCAGTGATGAAGACCATATCTGCACCTTGCAAAGCTTCTGTTAATACTTCTTCGCTTTCTTCAGCCGCCTTACGACCAACTTCAGGTTGACCTCCAGCACCCAATCCACGAGTCAATTTTGGACCCAATTGGATAACTGTTTCAGCTTTTGCACTTGAAAGTGCTTGAACATCTGTATTAGCTGCGATGAATTCTACACCGGCAACGCCTTCGTCAATCATACGATTGATGGCGTTCCCGCCACCGCCACCGACACCGATTACTTTAATTACTGCACCTTGTGCCGCTGCTGTGTCAAATGAAAATGTCATAAATACTTACACTCCTTAATCAAACATATTACCGATCAAATTTTTCATTCGGTCTGTGAATGTAGTTTTTGGTTCTTGTTTGCTATCATTGCTTGCTGCTGGAATTCCTTGAGCATCCACTGGAGATTCAATTTTCTCAGCATTGTATGCAGGTACTACCGGTTGTGCTGGAGTAGCAGGTTGTGGTTGTACTTGTGGTTGCACAGGACGATCAAATTGAATCGGTTGTTGACGCAAGACTTCGTCTCCATGAACCGCAGCTTGAGCAATAATATCCACATCTGTCAAATTGCCTGCATATTCAGACAAGCTAATCACATGGGCAAAAGCTGGATTGCGAATTCCAATTTGATTTGGAACAAACAATTTCACATTTACACCAAAGACTTCTTGAGCCAATTCTTCAACACCAGGAAGGATCGCACCTCCACCGATAATCACAATACCACCAGGAAGATCCAACAGATGTCTTCTCTCAAGGTCTTGCTTGATTTGCTCAAAGATGTGTTTAATACGTGCTGAAATGATTTCAGCTAAGTACTTCTCTGTAACTTCAACCGGCTCTACTTCACCGATGACTTCTACATGGAAGACTTCGTTCCCAGCAGATGGTACATAAGCTTCACCGTAGTTGAACTTCAAGCCTTCTGCCAACTTTTGAGAAGTCTTCAATACTTTAGAAATATCTTTGGTAACGTAATCGCCACCTTCTTGGTAGATATTTGTAAATTGAAGTTCTTGATTTCGAACAGATGCCACTGTTGTTTGGCCACCACCTAGATCAATCACCGTTGCTCCGAATTCACGTTCACCTTCGTTCAAGACTGTTTTGATCATAGCAAGTGGGGAAATGATGATATTTTCAACTTGCAAGCCTGCACGTTCAACGGTTTTACGCAAATTGTGCAAGATTGTACGAGGTCCTGTATAAAGAAGGCCACGCATTTCAAGTCGGATCCCCATCATTCCGCGTGGATCACGGATTCCTTGGAAACCATCAACTGTGAATTCCTCAGGAATGAAGGTGATTACTTCACGATCCGGTGTCATGCTTTTTGTGAGTGCAGATTTGACAACATTTTCAACATCTGCATCTGTGATTTCTTTTGAATCACTTGTGACTGGAATCATTCCTTGAGTTGCTTCGATTTGTAGTAAGTTTGCAGGCAACCCAACATTGACTAGATTGATTGAAATCCCTGCTTTTTCTTCAGCTTGGCTGATTGCATTTTTAATTGCATTTGAAGCAGCTTCGATATCTACTATAATTCCATCTTTGACGCCAGCACTTTTTGCATTGCTGACTCCAATTACATTCATTTCTCCATTGACATGTTCTGCCACCAATACTTTTATTGAACTAGTACCGATATCTAAACCTGTAAAAAAGCCGTCTCTAGCCATTACACCAGTCCTCTCTCTTTATTTGTTTTCACTTTACATCTATTTATAGCCCTTTTAGTTGGAACTATCCAAACTTCATTATATCACAAAGAAGCCTAAAATGGACATTTTTTCTTCAATTATTTGAGATAATTTATGGGCTTTACTCATTCCCAGAAGAATTCTCTCCTTCTGGATTCTGTTCTTGGCTTGCTTCCTCAGAATGTTCTTCTTGATTTTCTGTACTTTCAGCCTTTTCTTTTTCAGCTTGCTCTTTGGCATCTGCAATGGATTGTTCACTATAGCTGAAAACTCCAGCTTCCATATCGATAGTCGAATCATCATCTAATTGCTTGCTGATAGCCTTATAATAAGGAAGCTTGCGGGTAATTTGGGAAACAGGCACCAAGATTTTATTATTGTTTTTCATGGTAATGGTCACCAGATCCTTGGTGACCTTGCTCGGTGTCAGATCAACCGAAACAATTTTATCCGTAATGGAAGAAGAAATAGACTTCATTTCTTGGACAAATTGTCTAACCAATTCTCGATCTGAGAATTTCAAGCTAATATAGGAGGACGGCAATTCCGAAGCTGGAGTTACTGTCTCCACCACTTCTCCATTTTCCAATACTGGATAGTGGTCTTCTCCGGTCACATAATAGGCAACCACTTTGTGTTCTACGACATTGACTTTAAAGGTCACTGGGAATTGATAATTCATGTGAACCTCTTTGATCCATGGACTAGCCGTTTTCATATTTTGTTCATAGACCGATTTATGAAGGAAGGTCGTCAGAGTATAATCTTCTTCTTTGATGTGACTTTGTTCATACAATTGTTTCTGATCAACCGCTTTGTTCCCTGAAAATTCAATCACTTTCTGTGTGGATAAGGGGCTTAAAAAATAGATTGAGAAAAGCGCGACGATCGAGCTGATGCCGATAACAGGAAGGGCACGATAGATATGACGTTTTGCCACTGCCGGTTCCTTCTTTGGCTTTTTCGTCCTCAAGCGTTCAAATAATGAAGGCTTTTTCTCTTGCTTCTCTGAAGGATCTAGCTCCTCTATAGCCGGATCGTCCTCTTCTCCTTCTGAACTTTCTCCATCTGCTTCTGAATTCTCTTCGACCTCAGATTCATCTTCCTCTTCAGACTCTTTTATTTCGTCAGATTCTTCCTCTGAGACAGAAGCTGTCTCTTTTTCTGAAAGGTCTTCGTCTTCTTTTGCTTCTTCGCTTTCAGTTTCCTCTGTTTCGGCTTCTTTCGCTTTTTCAAGCGCTTTTTTTTCTAAATATTCTTTGTTTCTTTTTTGCCAGGCTGACAATTCTGTAATTTTGTCATCCGTTGGCGTTTTTTTATTGTCGTCCGTCATCTTTTCCCTTACTGATATCTTTTTGAAGCAGGCCATAAAAATCGTCTAGTGAAAGGAGTTCTGTAGATTTTTCCATTGCTTGGTGGTAGACTTGGCTTTGCTTCAACATTTCTTGAATGGTTTCATTAAAGGTTTCGAGTGTCAATTGATCTTCCTGCAATTGCTCTGCATAACCTTTATCCACAAAATATTGGGCATTTTCAATCTGATCGCCACGGCTGGCTTCTTTTCCTAGTGGTACTATCAAATGGAGTTTGTTCATAGCTAAGAGTTCAAATAAGGTATTGGCTCCACCTCTAGTCACCACTAAATCAGCCTTCTGGAGCATGGGCAAATACTGATCCGTTACATAATCCACTCGATACAAACCGCCCTCAGCCTGATTCAATGTTGAATCGCCTGTCAAATTGATGATATTGTAGTGCTGCAAGAGGTCTGCTTGATACTCTGTCACAAATTCATTAAAAACACGCGCACCAGCTGATCCTCCGACAAAGAGAAGAGTCGGCAACTCTTTTCGAAAACCTTTTGTTTTTTCTTCTAAAACTTCTGAAGTCGGCGGAATATGATCTGTGACCTTGGTTACTGCACCGATATGCTCACTCTTTGTCAAACCATGTGCTTGCTCAAAAGTCGTGTACATCTTGGTGGCGAATTTATAAGCAATTTTATTGGCCAATCCCATAGAAAGATCGGACTCATGGATATAGACAGGGACACGCGTGAGTCTAGCTGCGATCACTGGAGGCACCGAGACAAATCCCCCTTTTGAGAAGAGAACTTGTGGACGCACACGAAGCAGGATTGCAATGGACTGGAGCGTTCCCCAAGCTACCTTGAACACATCCATCATATTTTGGAAAGAGAAATAGCGACGCAATTTCCCCGTTGCAATTGAATGGAAGCGTACGTCTAAGCCAGACTTTTTGATCTCTTGGTATTCGATTCCTTTTTTGTCTCCAATATAATGGACTTCCCATCCATCTTCGATAAATTTTGGAATCAAGAGGAGATTAAGGGTCACATGTCCCACGGTTCCCCCACCAGTAAACATTATTTTTTTCATCTTATTTCAACCCTTTTACTGTAGCAAGGAATTCATCCCCTCGCACTTCAAAATTAGGATACATATCCCAGCTGGCATTGGCAGGACTTAGTAGTACAACATCTCCGGGGCTAGCCAAGTCGAAGGCTTTCTTTGTAGCATCTGCTACATCTGCCGCATCGACATAAGGGACGCCTGCTTTATCGGCTGCGCGTTTCACTCGAGGAGCTGATTCCCCTAGAATCACCATTTCCTTTAGGCCAGTAATGTGAGGCACCAATTCATCAAATTCATTGCCACGATCGAGCCCTCCTGCAATCAAGATCACCTTGCTGTTATCAAAACCAGAAAGAGCTTTTTGTGTTGCTAAAATGTTAGTCGATTTACTATCATTATAGAATTTGACACCTTGAATCTCATCCACATATTGAAGGCGGTGTTTCACTCCTCCAAAGGCCGACAAGGTTTCTTTAATGACCTCATTCTCCACACCACGGACTTTTGCAACCGCAATCGTTGCCAAGGCATTTTCTACATTGTGACTACCTGGAACGCCCAGTTCATCTGCACGCATAACAACTTCTCCCTTATACTTGAGAAGTCCATCTTCCAAATAAGCACCGTCCACCTTTTCGACCGTTGAAAATGGAAGGACCCTTGCCTTGGTTTTTGTAGCGAGTTCCTTGGCCAAGTCTTGGTTGAAGTTCAAGACAATGACATCTTTTTCTGTCATATTCTTTTGAAGATTCCATTTGGCAGCTACATAATTTTCAAAAGAACCATGATAGTCGATATGGGTTGGCATGAGGTTGGTAATCACTGCAATCTCTGGATGGAAGGCTTCAATTCCCATCAATTGGAAAGAAGACAATTCCATGACCAGAACATCCTTTTCAGTCGCTGTTTGTGCAACTTGGCTAGCTGGAAAACCGATATTTCCAGACAATAGACCACCTTGGCCGGCAGCCGTCAAGACTTCCCCGATCATGGTTGTCGTCGTCGTTTTTCCGTTTGATCCTGTAATCCCAATAATTGGCGCATCCGAAATCAGATAGGCCAATTCTACTTCAGTAAGGACTGGAATGCCTTTTTCAAGCGCTTTTTCGACCATCGGGTTAGAATAAGGGATCCCTGGATTTTTGACCATGACTGCAAAGTCTTCATCCAACAATTCCAGAGGGTGACCTCCTGTCACGACTTTAATCCCTTCTTCCAGTAAACTTTGTGCTGCTGGATTTTCTTCAAAAGGTTTGCCATCATTGACGGTCACAATCGCTCCTAAGCGATCCAACAAACGAGCAGCTGACTCGCCTGACTTAGCCAAACCCAACACAAGAACCTTTTTATTTTCAAATTGTTTCACAAATTTCATGATTTCTTCGCTCCATTTTTATCACTCTCTATTTTACCTTTTTTTAGCAAAATTAAAAAGCCCAAAGACAGAAAAAGAAACAACATCCGATTAAATCCATTCAACTGATGTTATTTCTCATTCTTATACCTCTATCTATTTCACTAACTGTTTAAGAGGCATTCCTAGTTTAATATTTAGTTTGTTACAAGGTTCTTTTGTTTTTTATGGAGTATAGACAGACTCCTCTAAACTCATTAGATTCCTTGAGATAAGCCTTGTAAATAGCTTGTTTCAGTTTCTGACAATCCTCAACTATACCCCATTCCTATATTGTCTAGACGATAGAGAACATCAAATCTACTCTGCTTAGATTTTTTTAAAGGTGTCCCTTGTAGAATCTATCTTTCATCAAAAGAAAAGTTGAGGTTAAAGGATATTGCAGGCATATAAGAGCTTTCAGGCATCATATATACATAGAACTTTGCTCTTGTATCATCCCATCGTTCATGATTGTTAAAGGCAACTAGATAATCCCATGAGTAGGGCAATTCATGTACATAGGTAGGATAACCTCAATCATCTAAGGCTAGATCAACAAAGAAAACGTAAACTATCACCATCGGATTCGACTTCTATTGTCCGAGTCAAATAACACCCACCGAAATGTAATAAGTGATTACTTACCGGTAGGTGTTGTCTATATTAGAAATGAAAGTTAAAGCTCCGTCTACTCTAACCCATCTTTCTTTTCTATATTTCTTGGCAAAAAATTTTAGGGATGATCAATAAGAAGCAAATCAGCGGAATCCGTCTCCCATTCTGTTTTTTCAGAGAGTGGAATCATAATCCGTTTTTTCACCTCTAAG
Source organism: Streptococcus sp. 27098_8_186 (assembly GCF_041432055.1). Classification (NCBI taxonomy): domain Bacteria; kingdom Bacillati; phylum Bacillota; class Bacilli; order Lactobacillales; family Streptococcaceae; genus Streptococcus; species Streptococcus sp. 27098_8_186. Next base: position 50,229 of record NZ_JAPVYV010000002.1, on the reverse strand, counting down.
GTTGCAGCATCAAATTCAACAATGGTCCCCATTTCTTTAGTGGAAGCTTTTGCTGGAGTCGCTAAGACTACGACCTTATCATCCGTATAACAAACTTTTTGGACTTTTAAACCTTTATCACTAAAAAGCTTGATAAAATCAGTTCCGGATAAATCTTTTTCAGAAACAAGTTTTAAGTCACTTGTATATTCTAGCAATCGATGATCTGATGTCACAAAGCGAAAGTGATTATGAATAGGATAAGCAGTGAGGACTCTCTCAGCTTCAAAGGTCTCTTCGCTTACTTCTAACGTCTCTGGATCAACACTTGTCAGGCTAATTTTATTTTTCTTTTCCTCTCGCTTTTTCTCATCATCAAAGCGAGTAAATTTAGGATTCCCAACGGTTATCACTTTCCCGTCTACCAATAAAAGTTCCTGAAAATCAGACTGAGACGGATCCTGCAACTCAATAAACTCAAATTCGTTCTTTTCCTCATCTAGGTAGAGAAAACTCATATCATCACCAACTAAATCAAATCCTGTAACAAAAATTTTTGAATTGACTTCGATTCCTTTATCAAGGCTCAGATCAACCTCTGGTGACAGTACCTGCTTGTTTTTAGAGTTGGTGTAGCGGATGCGACTTCGCAACACACCTACCTTCCCATCCTCCACAGATAATCCTTCAATCGGCCCTTTCTGTCCCTTTGAAACAAATCGAACAGGATAGTTAGTAAAATCCATAAAGGAAAATTGACTTGGATAAACGGAATAAGTAGAAGGGGACTTGAACACCAAATGAGGTCTAGTTCCAAAAGAGTAGGCATAGAGTTCATTTCCTTTTTGGAAAAGCGTACCAACATTATACCCTTTTAGAGAATATTCTTTTTGTTCTCCTTTCTTGTCAATGAAAAAAATCTTCGTTAGGATATCCCTTTTGCCCTTTGGGCGATAGGAATAAAAGCTAACAGCATATTCATACTGTGAAAACTCGTCAGAAGATTTTTTTGGTATAGAGTTCCAACTACAAGATCCTAAGAGTAAAACACTAATCCCACCAAGAATCAGAAACAGATTTCTAATCATTTTTGATTTCATCTCTATTCCCTCCTTATTTCTTTCCTTTATTATACCCTTAGCACAATCAATTAGCAAACCGATCAAGGTGTGCTCCTTTTTCATTCTTTGAAGTAATTTTTGGCTCATACCAAAGAAAAAAGAGTTACAAAAGAGAAGAATTTCCCTTTTATAACTCTAACGATTTATATTGAGCTTCTACTGTTTCCGTTTTTTTAACTCGGTTGGTAATCTTGAAATATCCACCAAAGCCAGGTAGCCAACAAAGGCTAGTAAGGCGCCGACAAAAAACTCAGATGGTAGTTGGAATATCTGAAAAACAGCGAGACAGGTTAATACGATAATCGAGACGATCAAAATAACCAATACCACACTATCTAACGTGCCACGAATGCTTTTTGGTGTCATAAAAAGGTAAAAAAGGAGAATCAAAATTCCTAAGATAAAATAGACCATTTTGTTTCTCCTTTCTTTCCGTATTATTCAGCAGCTGCTGATTTTTTCTTTTTATTTGCTTTTTCGCGTTCTGCTTTGTTCAAGATTTGTTTCCGCAAACGGATAGATTCAGGTGTTACTTCCATGTACTCATCGTCATTCAAGAACTCAAGAGATTCTTCCAAGGTCAAGATACGAGGAGTCTTGATAACCGCTGTTTGGTCCTTAGTAGCTGAACGAACGTTGGTCATTTGTTTGGCTTTCGTAATGTTTACGGTCAAGTCGTTCTCACGAGAGTTTTCCCCGATGATCATTCCTTCGTAAACTTCTGTACCTGGATTGACAAAGATCGTACCACGTTCTTCGATAGACATGATAGAGTAAGTGGTTGCTTTTCCGTTATCGATTGAAACAAGAGCACCACGGTGACGTCCACCGATTTCTCCTGGAATCACTGGTAAGTATTGGTCAAAGGTGTGGTTCATGATTCCGTAACCACGTGTCATTGACAAGAACTCTGTTGAGTAGCCAATCAACCCACGCGCTGGAACAAGGAAGACCAAACGAGTTTGACCGTTACCAGTTGAGATCATATCCAACATTTCACCTTTACGTTCAGAAAGACTTTGGATAACAGATCCTTGGTATTCTTCTGGTGTGTCAATTTGCACACGTTCAAACGGTTCACATTTGACACCATCGATTTCCTTGATAATAACTTCTGGACGAGACACTTGCAATTCGTATCCTTCACGACGCATGGTTTCGATCAAGATAGACAAGTGCAATTCCCCACGTCCTGAAACTGTCCATTTATCAGGTGAATCAGTTGGGTCAACACGAAGAGAAACGTCTGTTTGCAATTCCGCTTGCAAGCGTTCTTCAACTTTACGAGAGGTTACCCATTTTCCTTCGCGACCAGCAAATGGTGAATTGTTAACCAAGAAGGTCATTTGAAGCGTTGGTTCATCGATGTGAAGGATTGGAAGAGCTTCAACTGCGTCTGTCGGTGTGATCGTTTCTCCAACGAAGATATCTTCCATACCAGAGATCGCGATCAAGTCACCCGCTTTAGCTTCTTGAATTTCACGACGTTCCAAACCAAAGAAACCAAAGAGTTTGGTAACACGGAAGTTCTTAGTTGTTCCATCCAATTTAGAAAGGGTTACTTGGTCCCCAACTTTTACAGTACCACGGAAGACACGTCCGATACCGATACGTCCAACGAAGTCGTTATAATCAAGCAGGGATACTTGGAATTGAAGGGGCTCATCTGAGTTATCAACTGGAGCTGGGATGTGATCAATGATAGTATCAAAGATCGGTGCCATTGTGTGCTCTTGATCAGCTGGATCATCTGAAAGTGAAGAAGTTCCGTTGATCGCTGATGCATAAACAACTGGGAATTCCAATTGGTCATCATCTGCACCTAATTCGATGAAGAGTTCAAGAACTTCATCTACAACTTCTTCTGGACGAGCAGATGGTTTATCGATTTTGTTAACTACAACGATCGGAACAAGATCTTGTTCCAAGGCTTTTTTCAATACGAAACGCGTCTGAGGCATGGTTCCTTCGTAGGCATCAACGACCAATACAACCCCATCGACCATTTTCATGATCCGTTCCACTTCTCCACCAAAGTCCGCGTGTCCCGGTGTGTCCATGATATTGATTCGAGTTCCGTTATAAGCAACGGCTGTATTTTTAGCAAGGATCGTGATCCCACGTTCTTTTTCAAGGTCGTTTGAGTCCATTGCACGTTCTTGCAATTCTTTACGTTCATCCAAGGTGTGCGATTGTTTCAACAATTCGTCTACCAAGGTTGTTTTACCATGGTCAACGTGGGCAATGATCGCAACGTTACGAATATCTTCTCTTAATTTTGTCATGATTTCCTCTATAAAATTTTAAATAATATTTCTAACTGAACAATTATACCACAGTCCTATCTAAAAAACACAGTTCAGCTAGTTGTAAATGTTTTCATCTTCATTTCTTTTCTCCGACTCGATTTCCTTTTCTTTTCATGATACACTGATGATAAGAATTTCAGAAAAAGAGGCTCCCATGAGATTAGATCAATTGATGGCAGACCATCAGTACGCTCGTAAAGACATCAAACAACTTCTGGCCCGAAGGCAAATTTTGGTCGATCACCTACCAGCTCAAAAGCTATCCCAAAACATCGACCCTGGACTCCAACAGATTCAAATCGGGGAACGAATCATTCAAAAACCACGTCACCACTACTACATGCTCCATAAACCAATCGGGGCCGTGACCGCCAAAAGAGACGCCCACCATCCAACGGTGATCGATCTAGTGGACCCTCAGCAAGAGTACCCAGACCTCTATCCACTTGGTCGCCTCGATCGCGATACCAGTGGTCTGCTCCTCGTCACAGATAATGGTCCCTTAGGCTTTCAACTGCTCCATCCTCAATACCATGTGGAGAAGGTCTATGAGGTAGAAGTCAATGGTCCGCTCTATGCAGCCCACATCGAGCAATTTCAGAATGGGATTTCATTCACTGACGGCCCTATCTGCAAGCCTGCCTCCTTGACCATTCTAGAAAGCCACCCCAGCTACAGCAAGGCCCAGGTCCGGATCTCGGAAGGAAAACACCACCAAGTGAAAAAGATGTTTTTAGCTATTGGAGTCAAAGTAATGACCTTAAAACGCTTGTCTTTTGGCCCTTTCACCTTGGATCCTCAGTTAGCACCTGGCGAAAGCCGACCTTTAAATGAGGTAGAGCTCACATGGGTCAAAGACTTCCTTGAAAAAACGAGATAAAAAAGCTCTAACCACACATTTGGTGCAGTTAGAGCTCTTTTTTATTAGGCGTCTTTTTTCACTTTCCCATTCCAAGAATCGAGACCGTAAGACAAGACATAAATGTCTGTATAACCTTTTTTCTTGAGAAAGAGAGCCGCATTGGTTACACGCGAACTACGGCTATTTTCATAGAGCAAAATTGGTTTATCTTTGCGCAAGGCTGCAAGACTCAATTTCAACTGAGTAGAAGGAATGTTACGAGCTCCTAAAATATGCTTGGCATGAAACTCAGCTGGCTCTCGCAAGTCAATCAACTGCCCTTTACGAATCAGCTCTTCAAAGGTTGCATTATCCACAAATTTAGCAGCTTTACGGATGCGGAAATAATTAAACGCCATCCATCCAAACACTCCTAAAATAACCAACCAAAAAATGATATTTCCCATCACTCTACCTCACTCTTTTTCAAAAATTCTAATTCTTGCTTGTGTTCTCTTCTTAAAACGGTATCGGCTTCTAAATAATCGAGCCGCTCCATCAGGCCTGCATCATAAAGACGTTGAAGCTCAATTTTCATCAATTCGATGTCATAGAGGCGCTTCCCTACGTAAATGATGATTCCAAAACGTTTTAAAAATTGTTGAACATCATACAGGTTTTTCATGTTCATTATTGTATCAAATTTAGAAAGGCTTTACAAGATTTTCAAGTAAATGATGACATTTTTTCGATTGCTTTACGAATAAATAAGTATGATCAACTTTTATTTTTTTACCATCGGTACTTGTATCGCCTCTTTTTTGGGACTAGTTGTCGATCGTTTTCCAAACCAATCCATTCTCACTCCTCGCAGTCATTGCGATCAATGCCAGCACGTCCTTGGAGTTTGGGACCTCATCCCTATCCTCTCGCAACTCCTGCATCGCTTTCGCTGTCGCTATTGTCATCAGATCTACCCATTTTGGTACTGCCTTTTTGAGGTCTGGAGTGGCCTGCTCTTTTTAGCCTGCGCCAATGGTTACCTTTCCCTGCCTCAACTTCTAACACTACTGGGAGCTGCCGTTTTAGCCATCTATGACCTTCGCTTTATGGAATACCCTTTATTCATCTGGTGCTGTCTCCATGCCCTGGTCCTCTTTTTATCCGGTAGTAATCTCCTCATGCTGGTCTTTTTACTCCTTGCGATTGGAGCTCATTTTTTCTTTATCGGAATGGGAGCAGGAGATTTCCTCTTACTCGCCACCTTCTCGCTGTCCTTTTCCTCTACCAAGATCCTCATTCTCATTCAGATCGCATCCATCTTAGGCATTCTCGTCTTTGCTCTCAAAAAAGAAAGAGACCGGATTCCCTTTGTTCCCTGTCTCTTTCTCAGTTATCACGCTTTACTGCTTTATACGATGTTTTGCAGATAAATTCTTTTTATTTTGCAGCCTTCGCTTCTAGATAATCGGCGATGGCAGCCACATCTTTATCCCCACGTCCGGAAACGTTGATGATAATGATCTTGTCTTTATCCAATTGTGGAGCACGTTTGACCGCTTCTGCAATCGCGTGTGAGCTTTCAATGGCTGGGAGGATCCCTTCTGTCTTACTGAGAAGAAGAAGAGCTTCTACTGCTTCATCATCTGTCGCTGCTACATATTCGACACGACCAGAATCTTTAAAGAAAGCATGCTCTGGACCAACCCCTGGGTAGTCCAAACCAGCAGAGATCGAGTACACTGGCGCTACTTTTCCATCTTCGCCAAAGACTGCATAGGTCTTCATACCATCAACCACACCGATAGTCCCTTTGGTCATGGTCGCTGCGTGTTGATCGGTGTCCAAGCCATGACCAGCTGCTTCTACCCCAATCAAGCCGACTTCCCCTTCTGCAACATACTCAGAAAAGGCACCGATGGCATTAGAGCCACCACCGACACAGGCAATCACATAATCCGGCAAACTGCCTTCTTTTTCCAAGATTTGACGTTTAGATTCTTCACTAATCACTTTTTGGAATTCATGAACAATGGTTGGGTAAGGGTGAGGGCCAACAGCAGAACCCAAAACGTAAAAGGCATCCAGATCCGCCATCCATGCTCCAAAGGCAGCATCAACGGCGTCTTTCAAGGTCTTAGTACCGGTTTCAACCGCATGGACGGTTGCCCCCATCATTTCCATGCGGAAGACATTCAAGCGTTGGCGTTCCACGTCTTCTGCCCCCATGTAGACATCACAGGCCATGCCAAACTTAGCTGCCGCAGCTGCTGTAGCCACACCGTGTTGACCAGCTCCTGTTTCAGCAATTACGCGCGTTTTGCCCATGCGCTTGGCCAAGAGAATTTGCCCCAAGACATTATTTAATTTATGCGAACCTAGGTGATTCAAGTCTTCGCGCTTCAAATAAATTTTTGCCCCACCTAAATGTTCTGTCAAACTTTCCGCAAAGTAGAGCGGTGTTTCCCGGCCAGAATAATCTTTCAAATAATGTTTGTATTCTGCGATAAATTCTGGATCATTTTTATATTGTTCAAAGGTTTCCTCTAATTGATTGAGCAAGTTTTGAATGGGTTCTGGTACGAAAGATCCACCAAATTGTCCGAAATAGCCTTTTGTTTCTGTCATGATTGTATCCTCTTTTCTATATTTTCAATCCTGTTTATGATCTTTTTCTCTCGCCGGCCCTTTGAGCTGCAGTCTCACTGGGTTCCTTTGAAATACAAAAAACCTCACACAGAAAAATCTGTGTGAGGACGATTCGATACCGCGGTGCCACCTCAATTGTAGGAAGATATTCTTTCTCCTACATCTCTGACCTGTCTAACAACAGGGTGCACGATAAGGTGTGCTCACCGAATTTTTATTGTTTCAAATTCATCATCATAAACGCATCAGCCCATTTCAAGATTCACCACTGCTTGTTCGCAATCACCACAAGCTCCCTGGAAGTGAGAAAAATCTCTACTTTTCTGATGTCTTGAAGCTATTATAGCTCCCGCTTCTGACTTTGTCAACAAAAATTTTAAAAAGTGGTTAAAATGTTCGGATTTTACATTTCCCCATTTTTCGCTAGCAATCGTGCTCTGCAATACTGAAAGCCTAAATAAGCCAGATAAGCGCCTAAGGTATTGGTCCACAAATCATCTAGCTCAAAGACACGATTGGCATCAAACAAGAGATCTAACAGAACTTGGCTGCATTCAATCCACAAGCTCATAACAAAGCCGAAGCACAAGGCCCGTTTGCAACTCCTCAACCAGGGCCATAGCCAGAGGAGTTGAAAGACCAGCGGGCTTAACAAAAAGATATTGGCTATGTTTTGGAGAATGACCTTAATGAGTTGGAGGACACTGGTGATCTGGCCAAGATTCATCACCGAATTAAGAGGAACCAGCAGGACAACGATGCGACCGAAATGTTGAATACCCGGTGTTTCCATACCCGGCTCTGGCTGTTGGGGCAAAAAACACATCAGACACAAAAGGATAAAATAGAAGAAGCTGCCACTCCGTAACAGCCTTCTTCCTCTTTTGGTTAGTTCTGTATGATCGATCAGCCCTTGTTTAAGGTTGCGCATGTTCAACAATCGCTTTCTCCCGGTCCCGTTTCATGGTATTTGAACGCAATTGACCACAGGCAGCATCAATATCTGTACCGTGCTCTTGACGCACTACACAGTTAACACCTTGTTTTTTCAAGGTATCATAGAAGGCAATGACCCGTTCTTTGGGACTCCGGCTATATTGGTCATGCTCACTGACAGGATTGTAAGGAATCAAGTTAACATAAGACAATTTCTTGATATTCTTGAGCAATTCTGCCAACTCTAAGGCTTGCTCGACTCCATCATTGACTTCATTCAACATGATGTACTCAAAGGTCACCCGACGGTTCGTAGTCTCAATATAGTATTCAATCGCCGCAAACAATTTTTCAATTGGAAAGGCCCGGTTGATCTTCATGATGCTAGAGCGCAAGTCATTGTTTGGTGCATGAAGAGACACTGCCAAATTGACCTGCACACCTTCATTTGCAAAGTCACGAATTTTATGAGCCAAACCAGAAGTTGACACGGTAATATGACGAGCACCAATCGCTAATCCCTTGTCATCGTTGACCGTCCGGATAAATTTCAAGACATTGTTATAGTTGTCAAATGGTTCTCCGATCCCCATGACAACGATATGGCTGACCCGTTCATCTTGGCCACGTTCGTCAAAGTATTTTTGCACCAACATGATTTGAGACACGATTTCCCCATTGTTCAAATCGCGTTGTTTTTTGATCAAACCAGAAGCACAGAAGGTACAACCGATATTGCATCCTACCTGAGTCGTTACACAGACAGATAATCCATAGTGCTGACGCATCAAGACGGTTTCAATCAACATGCCGTCTGGCAATTCAAAAAGATACTTGACTGTTCCATCTGCTGACTCTTGCACAATCCGTTGCTTGAGTGGGTTGACGACGAATTGATCATTTAACTTCGCAATCAAGTCCTTAGAAAGGTTGGTCATTTCTTCGAAAGACTGGACGCGTTTGCGATAGAGCCATTCCCAGATTTGTGCTGCACGGAATTTCTTTTCGCCGTTTTCTTCCGCCCAATCAATCATATCCTGGCGTGTTAAACTATAAATGGATGGTTTCATTCTTTCTTACTCCTCTTTTTGTCGAATCACAAAATGACGTTTGTTGTCTGTCTTCGTTGTCTTTTTAGTCTCAGCAGACGGTCTTGTTTTTTTCGAGTTTTTCGCTGGTTGTCCCTTGTCGCGTTCTCGTTTTTGGAAACGATCTTTTTGTTTGCGATTGCGCGAACGCTTCTTGGGCTCTCTTTCTTCTGATTGAGCTTTTTTGACCGGTGATTTCTTATCAAAGGAAGCACGATGAGGCTCCTTATTTTCAAGGACAAAATAAGCACAACCATAGCTACAATATTCTAACAAATAATCGTCTAAGCGACTTAGTTTATCCATCGTTGCAACATCGCGCTCTTCCTTATAGAAGCCACGCAAGCGCAACTGCTCATTGCTCCAATCACCAACAATGTAATCAAACTTGGTTAAAATCTCAGAAAATCGCTGACCAAAAACAGTCGCATCAAAAGCTTCCTTCTCATTTTTCAAGAGCTCAAAGGAGAGGTTTTCTGAACGGATTTGGTCTCCTACCTGATGAAAGACAGGTCCAGGAAATTTATTGTAATTATATAATTCAGGGTCAATCTCTTTTCGCATAGTGTTCCTTCATCAAAATCTATTTACTGTAACACTTTATTTTATCATAAATTTGATGACTTGCGTCAGATTTGACTAGAAAAGAGTTGAAATTCCTTTGAGAGCAAAAAGAGAGTGGGATAGAAATCGGTAACTCGTTACAATTCGATTTCGTCGTCCCACCTCCGCACAGTTGAGTAGGGCTGTAAAAGCTGATGAAATCAATGTAGTAGAGCCCACTCAACCACTGCGTCTTGCTCGACAATCCAAAAATAATTGAGAGGCTAGGACTTTTGTCCCAGCCTCTATGAATATTCATTGCCGGATGCAAGTGGCAAAAAAAGAGTAATTTTGGTATAGCTATTTGCCTTAGAATCAATCTCCATATGATAGGCTTCGCCAAATTGAAGATGCAATCGTTGGTCCACATTTTTCAAGCCAACACCTCCTAAACGAAGAAGGGTTTGGTCTGTTGATCCTGATCGGTCAAACCCTCGTCCATTGTCAAAAATCGATACGCAGGCGTAGTCTCCACTGACTTCAGTTGTCACTCGAATGAGACCTGGCCGATCGATCTCTTTAATGCCATGGTAAATCGCATTTTCCACTAAGGGCTGAAGCACTAATTTTGGAAGCTGATAGTCGCCCAACCGTTCATCTTCTAGAATTTCATAGTTGAGCTTTTCACCATAACGTTGTTTTTGAATGAAAAGATACTGGCGGACATGGTCGATTTCATCTCTCAGTAGGATTTGTTCCTGGCCTTGGTTAAGAGCCAGTCGAAAATATTGAGCCAGAGACTTAGTGATGTCGACCACGCGCCGACTATCATTAAACTCCGCCATCCAGACAATCGTATCCAAGGTATTGTAGAGGAAATGCGGATTAATCTGAGCCGAAAGTGCCCGCAACTCGTACCGCCGTGCGTTCTGCTCCTCTTCCTTAACCTGTTGCATAAGGTGATCGATTTGGTCCAACATGGTATTAAACGCTTGAGCGAGATCCACCAATTCTGGAGATCCTTTGGCTGCAGCTCTCACGTGAGCATCTCCTGCTCCAATCCTCAAAATGATGGTCTGAAGGTCTCGTAAGGGTTTGATCCACAAACGCAGAACAAAGCCGATCCCTATTAAACACATGATCAAAGCCAGTAATCCTAGGCCAATGAAAGAGTAAAGAAGTTGCGACTGAAGCATCTGAAGTCCTTCAAGTGAAGCCACTCCAATCAAGGTCCAATCACTATCTGGAATCGGAACCTGATAGATAAAATTCTGCCCTCCTTTGCCATAACCATCTTTCACAGCAATATAGGGCTGCATAGCCTGCATTTCTTGACTGGAGGAATAGACCGCTTTTTTAGGATGGTAGACAAACTCATGCTTTTGATTAATGATAAAACTAAAGCCTTGTTTCCCTAGTTGCAGGTGATCCAAATAAGCCTGAAGGCTATCGTAGCCAATATCCAAGCGTACTACTCCGAGATTTTGGCCAGCCTGATCGACCACTTCTTGGGTAATAGAAACCACCCATTTTTCTTTTTCCAAAGTCAAGGATTCCTTTCGAGCTGGCGTCAAGACCGGCATGGCTCTTTCCTTAATCGCCTCTTGATACCAACTTTCATTCATCATATCTGAGGAAGTCTGCATGCTGATTTTGGAATCTGTCGCTACCAGACGTCCATCCTTGGTCACCAAGACCGCTGAGACTAGGTCCGGATCCGTTTCAATCATCGTTCGCATCAGGTGTTGAACCGTTTCTTGATTCGCACTCTTGTCTTGTGCAAATTGGCGAACAGCCTGCTCTTTGCTAAGAACCGTGGTGGTCTGCTTTAATTTTTTTAGATAGGAGGTGATGAACTGACTGCTTTGATCGATACTATTTCTTGTCGTTCGCTCTGTTTGCTGGCGGATCGTCCCTGAACTCGTTTGATAGTAAAGACTACCAATAAGACCAAACAGCAAGAGAATGAAGAGAAAAAAGTAGAGGACCAGCTGAATCAGCAAGGGATATCGTTTCATTCATGCTCTCCTTTTTTGTACTGCCTTGGTGTCACCCCAACAACCTGCTTAAAGCGTTGAGAAAAATAGTTCATATCTTCAAAACCAACCTGATCGGCGATCTCATAAATCTTTAGATCTGTCGTGAGAAGCAAGAGTTGAGCCTTCTTCATTCGCTCCTGGATGAGGTAGTCTTGGAAGGGGAGTCCCAATTTTTTCTTGATCAATACGCTTAAATAAGAGGCACTGAAACCAAGTTGATTGGCCAGATCCTTTAGAGTTAACTGAGAGTCTGCTAAACGAGCATGAATGGCTTCTTCCAAGTCTGTCGAATAACCATGACTGACCAAATCTTCGACTTGCGCTTTCTTACGCTCTTGATCAAGTTTTCCTTTCACCTTTGCTAACATCTCTTCAATATCATCTTTTGAAAAAGGCTTCAGCAAATAATCATCTGCACCTAACTTGATGGCTTTCCTCGCAAACTCAAAATCATCATAACCTGTCAAAAAAATGATATGACAAGACGGAGACTGCTCTTTGACGAGATGGGCCAGATCCAAGCCATTCATTTGTGGCATATTGATATCGGTTAGAAGGATATCGGCTGGTTGCTCTTTAAACTTTTCCCAAGCCTCACGGCCATTTTCTGCCTGGTTGATGACGGTCATTCCAAACTGTTCATAATCCACTAAGGAAGTCAGTCCCTGCCGGATAAGCTCTTCATCTTCCACAATCATGATCGCATACATGTCTTTCACCTACTTGTCTTTGCTATACTTATTATAGCAAATTGTGGTTCCAAATGTCTCAGACATAGTCCAATAAATAACCGTAGCCCTTTTCTTTCATTTCTGCTTTGGGAATGAAGGTAATAGACAAACTATTGATGCAATAGCGAAGGCCGCCTTTTTCCTTGGGACCGTCGGTAAAAACATGGCCCAGATGGGAATTTCCCACACGGCTCCGAACTTCTGTCCGCGTCATATTGAAACTCTTATCCTCCTTATAGATTGCCACATCAGGACTAATAGGACGACTGAAACTTGGCCAACCACAACCAGAATCAAATTTATCCTTAGAGGAAAAGAGCGGCTCACCGGTCACGACATCTACATAAATACCGGCATCGAACTGATCCCAGTAACGATTGGAGAAGGCCCGTTCGGTATCATTTTTTTGTGTCACCGCATACTCTTCAGGAGATAACTTCTTTTTGATTTCCTCATCACTTGGCTTAGAGTAGCGACTAGCATCAATAACAGGATAAGAAGCCTGATTGACATCGATATGGCAGTACCCATTCGGATGTTTCTTTAGATAATCCTGGTGGTAGTCCTCAGCCTTGATGAAATTAGTCAGTGGCTCTTTTTCCACCGCTAACGGTTTGTCGTATTTTTTTGCTACCTCTTCAAAGACTTGGTTAATAGTTGGAAGGTCTTCTTGGGAGACATAATAGACACCTGTTCGGTATTGAGTTCCTTGATCATTTCCTTGACGATTCTTCGACGTTGGGTCGATAATCCGGAAATAATGCAGGAGCAATTCTTTCAGAGATACCTGCTTGACATTGTAAGTGATATGAACTGTTTCAGCATGGCCTGTTTGAGGGACTAATTCATACTTGGTTGTTTCTCCCTTTCCATTGGCATAGCCTGATACGGCATCAATCACACCTGGAACACGGGAGAAATATTCCTCTACGCCCCAGAAGCAACCACCAGCCAAATAAATTTCACGCTGATCCTTTGGATCAACCGTTTCATTTGTTTCTTTTTTGGCTACTGGAGTCTGACTCATCGATGCTTTTTTGATCTGCTCAGTCGTCGCATCTGATGTATCCAAGGCCATGGATCCTTTGACAAGGAAAAAGATTCCAAAACAAAATAGCCCCACTAAAAGAATGGAAATGAGTTTCCATTTTGTTTCCATTTTATGTCCTCCTTACTTCATTTCTTTTAGAGTCTGGACGATGTCTTCCTTGCTCATATAACCGATATGGGTCTTAGCGAGAGTTCCATCGCTTGCAATAAAGAGAGCAGATGGATAAGAGCGAATCCCATACTTTTTGAGCAAGTCTCCCTTACTGTCCATCAAGACTGGGAAATCCTTGTAATCCAAAGACTGGTACCAGTTTTTGAAATCTGCTTCCGATTTTTCACCATTAAAGGTTGGAGCTACAACGGATAAGACCACATAATCCTTACCCTCCTCTGCCTTTGCTAAATCATTTGTGTCGCCTAATGTTGAAAGACAGATTGAGCACCAGGAAGCCCAAAATTTGAGGTAAACTTTCTTTCCCTTGTAATCGGATAAGCGGTAGGTCTTACCGTCTACTCCTTGCAGGTTAAACTCTTGAACCTTCTTTCCAGCTTGCTCTGAAGGTCCCGTTGTGGATGTCTGCTTAGTCTCACTTTTGTTGGATGATCCCATTCCTTGATTAGAGCAAGCCCCCAAAAGTCCAGTACACAAGAATCCTGCAGCTACTAAAGCTAATTTCTTCATCATTATTACCTCTTTAAATAAGGAGAAAGTCATCCTCAGATGACCTCTCCCTTCTTTCATTAGTTGTCTGATTTCATATCAGATGATCCACTCTTTTCGTCTTTCATTTCTGAATCGCTGGATTTCATCTCATCCTTTTTCATATCGTCCTTCATTTCAGAACTGCTGTCAGACATCATAGATGAATCTTTCATGTCTTCTTTTTTCATTTTATCATCGGACATGGATGAATCCTTCATGTCATCCTTCTTCATATCGTCCTTCTTCATATCGTCCTTCTTCATCATACTACTATCGTCCGTTTTTTTCATGTCTGAATCTGATTTCTGTCCAGAACAAGCTGCTAAAGTGACGATGCTAAGTGTAGCAATAGAAAGTGCAAGAATTTTTTTCATGATTTTTCTCCTTTAATCATTCAAGATTAGTGAAACAGGGATGCGAGGCTATTAAGATTTCCTAGCATCAGCAAGATGCCCATCAAGATGATGAGGGCACCACCAATTTTTTTCAAGGTTCCCATATGGGGCTTGAGTTTAGCAAAATGTTGTAGAACCCAGCTAGAAGCCAAGGCCAAAAGCAAGAAAGGCAGAGCCAAGCCTAATGTATATACCAGCATCAGGAGAGCGCCTTGCAATGCACCATCTCCTCCAGAAGCTGCAATGGCTAGAACAGAACTCAAAACTGGTCCGACACAAGGGGTCCAACCAAAACTGAAGGTGACCCCTATCAGAAAAGCATTGAAGAATTCATTGCGCTCCCGATTCTTTTTGAGTTGGATAGTCTTTTGCTTTTGGAGTTGTCTCAGATTGATCACTTCCATTTGGTGAATCCCTAGTAAGATCACAATCCCTCCTAGCAGATAGCGAAACCATGGAGCATACAATACCTGACCAAGAGCCCCTGCACCGTATCCTAGAATTAGGAAAACAGTTGATAGACCTGCGATAAAACAAAGAGTCTTCACCAAGCCATACCAAGAAATATCTCTTCCAAAAATTCGAACAGTTTTCACACGTTCAGAATCCAATAGAATCCCTACATAGACTGGCATCAGTGGCAAAATACATGGGGAGAAAAAGGATAGAACTCCCGCTAAGAATACTGAAATGGAAAACAAACTGGTTTGAATCATTTCACTACCTCCCTTTCTTTCTGATACCAGTATAAAGAAAAAATCCCTCTAAAAATAGAGAGATTGATAAGCAAAAACTTGAATTTGATTAGAAGATGAATGTTCCCCTCTGCTAACACGATGTCATACGTTCAAGTACGAAATTTGTCAAACAGGCTACTTCAGTTCTTTTTCAAATAATCGATGGCATCCTGCAAGGTTTTGACGGGGACAATTTTCATCTTCGAATGAATTTGTTTCGCTGCTTCTTTAGCTGTTTCATAGTTTGATTTGGCCTTAGGATTGGCTTTCTTTTCTTCTTTGGAAACAGGGTTATTAGGGGCAAAGAAAATTTCTGCTCCTTCTTTATCGGCTGCGACGACTTTCTTGTCAATCCCACCGATATCACCAACCGTTCCATCTTGGTTAATGGTTCCTGTCCCTGCAATATGGCGTCCCTGACGAAGATCTGGATCAGCCACCTGGGTATAGATGGCTAGGCTAAACATCATGCCAGCACTTGGTCCACCAATCCCTTGAGTCGCAAACTGGACAGGAACATCGCCTTTGGCTTCAGTCCGGTCGATCAGGCTAATCCCGATTCCGTTTTTCCCGTTGGACAATTTGATGATCTTCCCATCTGCGGTCTTTGTTTGCCCATCCTCGATATAGGTCACCGAAACAGGGTCGCCAATTTTTTGAGAACCAACATAGTCAATCAATTCTTTGGAACTCTTAAAGGTCTTGCCATTCACCCCAGTTACAGTATCCGCGATGTTCAAGATTCCCTTAAAGGTCGAATCATCTGCCACTTGCATGACATAAACACCAAGAAAGTCCATCTGGGTTTCTTTCCCAGCTGTCTTTAACCCTTGGTAGATGGCCATATTTTGCGAGGTTTCCATATAGAATTGGTTGATCCGCGTAAATTCTTGGCTCGAACTACCACCTGTCATATCCTTGGCAGAGTAGATATCTGTAAAAGGGGTCGCCCAAGCATAGATCAAATCAGCCGGGGTTGCCTCTTTCACTGCTACGGTTACAAAATCATAGGATCCTGACTTGGTGTCCATTTTTCCATCTACTGTCATGACGGATCGAATATCTTCTGCCGTTCCTGGCATCTCAATATAATAGGGAAGGCGAATCACAAAAGCAGCTAGCAAAAGGAGCAAGAAAAGAACGCCTGCAATCGGCCATCGGTATTCTTTCAACCGTCCCTTTTTCTTTTTAGTGGTCAAGCTTGGTTTATTCGCTTGTGTCATCTTTGATTTCCTCCATTACACTCTTTGGGACATAAGGTGAGATATCCTGCTGAAAAGCCAGCAACTCTCGAATACGTGTTGAACTAATGGCCTGGTAAGGAGGCTGGGCATAGAGATAAACCGTCTCCAATTCAGGCGCCAACTGGTGATTAAAATAATCCATATTGGCTTCGTATACTAGATCCTGTGCATTGCGCAAGCCCCGGATCAAGGTGATGACCCCAAGATTGCGCGCCACTGTCACAGCTAACTCTTGAGTTGACGTCACAATTTCAACATTTTCCAAATGAGCCAGGGCCCCTTTCACCATGCGCACGCGCTGCTCAATGGAAAAGAGTCCGACTTTTTCCGGATTATAAAAAATTCCGACATAGACACGGTCAAACAAGCGACTAGCTCGCTCGATCAATTGCACATGCCCAATGGTAATCGGATCAAACGATCCTGTAAACAATCCACTTCTATCTGACATATACTGTTACCTTACTAATTCCATAGATTTTTTCTTTCCAGATTCCCACTTGTCCGATTTCCTCAGGAAGTTCTACGTGTTTATCGGTTTCGCACACAATCATGACGTCCTCTGACAAAAGTTGGCGCTCGCACAAGGTTTCGATATCGCGAACAATCTCTTCCTTGGCATACGGAGGATCCAAGAACACCAAGTCAAAGGTGCCCGTTAGAAGACCCAAGGCTTGCTTGGCCTCCATTTTTAGCAGTTGAAACCGTTCCTTTTCCTTGGTCATGGCAATATTGGCTGCTACAATCTCCTGCGCTCTACGATCTCGTTCTACTAGAACAGCCTCTGACATGCCTCGAGAAACGGCTTCAATAGAGAGCCCACCGCTTCCAGCATAGAGATCCAGCACTCTTCCACCATCAAAGTAAGGACCAATCATATTGAACATGGCTCCTCTGACCTTATCAGAAGTTGGCCTTGTTGTTTTTCCTTCAAGTGTTTTGAGGGGACGTCCCCCATAGGTTCCAGATACTATTTTCATAGGGACCATTATACCAAAAAAAATCATAAAATTGCGATTTGATATGGTCAAGCGACAATTAAAAGAGGCTGGGACAAAAGTCCTAGCCTCTCAATTATTTTTGGATTGTAGAGTAAGACGCAGTGGTTGAGTGGGCTCTACTACGCTGATTTCATCAGCTTTTACAGCCCGACTCAACTGTGCGGAGGTGGGACGACGAAATCGAATTCTAACGAATTACCGATTTCTGTCCCACTCTCTTTCTTCCTTATAGGATATTTTCATATTCATCGCGGACAGATTGAGGCCAGACACTAGTTTGGACTTCACCGATATGTTTCTTACGAAGTAAGAACATAGCCAAACGAGATTGTCCAATCCCTCCACCAATCGTGAGTGGGAAGAGACCATTTAACAAAGCCTTGTGCCACTCTAATTGGAGACGATCCTCGTCCCCTGTGATCGCAACTTGGCGACGAAGGGTTTCCTCATCGACACGGATCCCCATTGAAGACAACTCAAAGGCTGAACCTAGAACGTCATTCCAGACGAGGATATCGCCATTCAAGCCCTTGTAGCCATTTTCAGACTCTGTTGTCCAGTCATCGTAGTCAGGTGCACGTCCATCGTGTGGTTTGCCATCTGCAAGCTCTCCACCAATCCCGATCAAGAAGACAGCTCCGAATTCTTTGGCAATGGCATTTTCACGCTCTTTTGGAGTTAAATCTGGATAGCGTTCCACCAACTCTTCTGTGTGAACGAAGGTAATTTGTTTTGGAAGAACTGACTCAATATCATAGCGCGCTTCTACTGCTAGTTCTGTCAAACGAATCGCCTTGTAGATTTTTTCAACCGTTTCTTTGAGGTAGGCGATGTTGCGTTGACCATTGGGGATGACTTTTTCCCAGTCCCATTGGTCTACATAAACAGAGTGGATAGCGTCTAGCGAATCTTCATCTGGACGAAGAGCCTTCATATGGACAAAGAGACCTTCTCCTTCGCCAAAACCAAAACGTGCCAAGGTATGGCGTTTCCATTTTGCAAGTGAATGCACGACTTCATAAGTCTCATCAGGAATTTGAAGGACCTTTACAGATACCGGATGTTCAATCCCCGAAAGGTTATCCTGCATCCCGTCTCCGACCTTGCTCAAAATCGGTCCTTGGACTTCAATGATGTCCAATTTATCTTTTAAATACTGCGTAAACGTCGTTTTAACAAACGAAATTTCTTTTTGTTGGTGGATAAAACTTTTTTTCATATAGTTCCTCATTTATAGACATTTTAGAAATGATTATACTCTTTTTTCAATCAAAATCAAGTCTTTTCATTCGTTTTCAACTGAATTTTTCTCTTGCAAAAAGGATTCATTTTTGATAAACTATATGTAACTTTTAAAACGTTACATAGGAGAACTGACATGTTTGATGCAAAAAAACTAAAAGAAAGACGCCTGGAAAAAGGCTTGACCCAAGCAGATGTCTACGAGGATCTCAAGATTTCTCGCAAGACTTACTCCAGTTGGGAGAATGGCTTAGCGGAGCCACACGAAAAAAATCTCAGGAGGTTGGCCAAGCGCCTCTCCGTTAAAGAGGACTACTTTATTAACAAAGACTCCGCACTCTACACCTACCCTTTATTAACCCCACCTCATCAAAAGAAAGTCGACCAGTTGGCCAGCCAGTTATTGGAACAGCAGCAAAAAGTTGTTTCCTTAACAGCTTATAAGGTTCTTTCGATTGAGCTAGCAGCCGGTTTAGGACACACCTTTTATGACAACGAAACGGACTATGAAACTGTCTATTTTGATCAAGAGATCCAGCACGATTTCGCTTCTTGGGTATCCGGAGATTCGATGGAACCTCTCTATCCCAATGGCTCTGTTGCCCTCATGAAGCAGACTGGTTTTGACTATGATGGTGCTGTCTATGCCCTCATCTGGAATGGAAAAACCTACATCAAGAAAGTCTATCGGGAAGCGGAAGGTTTGCGCTTAGAATCTATCAACCCTGACTACGATGATTTATTTGCTCCCTATGAAGACGAGCCCAAAATCGTCGGCATTGTGGTCGGGCATTTTCTTCCACTCGAGGTTTAAATATGCTATTTGATTATTCACGTGAGCCTCATTCTGATATTGCTTTTGTGGATATGAAAAGTTTTTATGCTAGCTGTGAATGTGTCCGTCTGGGGCTCAACCCCTTGACGACTTCCCTTTGCGTCATGAGTCGAAGCGACAATTCTGCTGGCCTGATTTTGGCGAGCTCTCCCGTTTTCAAACAAGTATTTGGCAAGAAAAATGTCAGCCGTAGCTACGACCTACCTTTTGACCTCAAAACCAGAAAATTTAATAGCTACGTCGCTAAAAAACAAGGATTGCCAACAGATCCAGCCTTTATTGCATCCATTGAATCCTGGGCCAAGAGGACCCTGATTGTCCCTCCACGGATGAATGCCTACATTCAGGTCAATATGGAGATTCAAAAAGTCTTTCAGGAATTTGCGGCACCAGATGATATTTTCCCTTACTCGATTGACGAAGGTTTTATCGATCTGACTTCTTCCTTAAATTATTTTATTCCAGATCCCTCCCTCTCTCGAAAGGAAAAACTGGATCTCCTTTCTGCCAGGATCCAAAAAAGGATCTGGCAGGAAACTGGCATCTACTCTACCATCGGCCTCAGCAATGCCAATCCCCTTCTTGCCAAGCTAGCCTTGGACAATGAAGCCAAGCATTGCCGAAATATGCGCTCCAATTGGTCTTATGAAGATGTAGAAAGTAAGGTCTGGAAACTGCCCCAGCTCACTGATTTTTGGGGCATTGGACGTCGTACTGAAAAGCGATTGCAAAAGATCGGGATCACATCGATTGCCGAACTGGCTCAGGCTCACCCAGATCTCTTAAAGAAAGAATTCGGAGTCATGGGCCTTCAACTGTGGTTTCATGCTCATGGCATTGATGAAAGCAATGTCCACAAGCCTTATCGTCCGAAATCGCGAGGCATTGGCAACTCTCAAATCTTGCCCTATGACTACCATCTACAAGCCGACATTGAACTGGTGTTTCGGGAGATGGCTGAACAGGTGGCTATTCGCTTGCGACGGAAAAAAAAGAAGACCCAACTGGTCTCCATTCATGCCTCCTACTCCAAAATCGAGGGGCTTCCGTCCATTCACTGCCAGCAAAAGATTGAGCCTACCCAATCCACCAAAGTTTTATCCGATACGGTTCTGCAGCTCTTTCGCTCCAAGTACGAAGGAGGAGCCATTCGGCAGATCGGCGTTTTTTATGGAGAACTTGTCGAGGAGTCCCTCCAATTCTTTTCTCTCTTTGACGATCCAATAGCTCTAGAAAAAGAGGAAAAACTTCAGCAGACCATTGACCGCATTCGGGATCAATTTGGCTTTACCTCTCTTCAGAAAGGCTCCTCACTACTAGAAAACTCACGCGCCATTGCACGCAGTAAACTAACAGGCGGACATTCCGCAGGAGGCTTAGATGGATTAACATGATCGACCGTTCTTATCTCCCTTATCAATCCGCCCGAGAATTTCAAGATCGTGGCATGGCCAAATGGGCTGGCTTCTTTTTATCCGAGCACACAACCGCCCTGCATACAAAAGAAATTGACCGCAGTCAGCTCACAGTTCTTCCACTTGCTGAACAGATCCAGCTCCTGGAGCAGGCCTTTCAACAACAAACGACGATCTCGATCACAACTCTTGAGGGGAATCAATTTGCAACCTACACAGGTTCGATTCACACCTTATCTGCTTCTGAGTTTCTTCTCAAAAGCGATGGCCACTACCACCGTCTCCTCGTAGACTCTATCATTTTTATTGAATCTGAGGAAACACCCTATGAAACCTATTCAGACTAGACACGAATTACAATTTGATTATTTTTCCGAGAATTACCACCAATTTGAGATGGACTTTTACAAGTGGGCAGCTACTTCTACACCGCTCGTCTTTTTAGAAGATGATATTCTCCACTCCATGGCAGCAGGCCAGCGAAACTACTTTCGTCTTCACCATACTAAAAGTCGAGATCATCGAGACCATTATTTCTATTTTAAGGTTTCCACACTCTCCCAATCACCCCTGACCCGTATTTACGCTTATACAGGACATCACTTACAAAAGATAGATCCTCATCAGACAGAGAAAAAGGATAGCTTGATCTAAGAAGCTATCCTTTTTCTTGATTTATGGGATTCACTACAGTCCTTACGAGTGATTAGAATCCATCTACGTTGGTGTAGATTTTTTGTACGTCCTCGTCGTCTTCAAGAACGCTGTAAAGTTTTTCAAAGGTTTCCAAATCTTCACCTGACAACTCAACTTCTGATTGAGGAATCATTTCCAATTCTGTTACTTGGAATTCTTCGACACCTGATTCACGCAAAGCAACGATCGCTTTGTGAAGATCAGTTGGTGCAGTATAGACTGTGATCGTTCCTTCTTCTGCTTCGACATCATCTACATCAACATCTGCTTCAAGCAAAAGTTCAAAGATCGCATCGGCATCATCACCAGCAAAGACAATAACACCTTTGTTGTCAAAGAGGTAAGATACAGAACCTGAAGCTCCCATGTTCCCACCGTTTTTACCAAAAGCAGCACGGACATTGGCAGCTGTACGGTTAACATTTGACGTCAAGGTATCAACGATCAACATCGAACCATTTGGTCCAAATCCTTCGTAACGTCCTTCTGTAAAGGTTTCGTCAGTGTTTCCTTTTGCCTTATCGATCGCTTTATCAATCACGTGTTTTGGCACTTGCGCTTGTTTCGCACGGTCAATAACGAATCTCAAAGCAGTATTTAGTTCTGGATCTGGTTCACCCTTTTTAGCAGCTACATAGATCTCCACACCAAATTTAGCATACACTTTTGAGTTGGCACCATCTTTGGCAGTTTTCTTGGCAACAATATTGGCCCATTTACGTCCCATGAGGATTCTCCTTAAATTTTTTCAAATTATTTTCAATCTTTAACATTATATCACAAATCATCGAAGTTAGACTAGATTTTTCTATTTTTAGTGAGGATACTATTCGGCTTTCAAATGTCGATAAACATCATCGATGAAGATATTGGCAATCCGTTTTTTAAAGGCTTCATTGTTGAGAAGTGCTCCATACAAATCTTGACTTTGAGAATACCCTTCTGTTAATGCATTGTCTATTTCCTCTTCAAAAGCAAACTTAAAATCTTCACGAGAGTTCACATGTGCTGATTGTTTGAGCCTTGGATTCTTCTTCAATAACTCTCGAATAGAAACTGCACCGCTCATTCCAACTTCAGGTTCAATATTCAAATCAAACTGTTCATTTATTTCTTCCAAGATTTCAGATAAGCGCTTTTCTTGGTCCTCTGTCACTGATGATAAACTTGGTTTAGGTAAGTTCACCTCATACTTTTGATCTAATTCAGAAACTCCCACAAATGAACCTGTCTTTTTATGTTTCATATAATCAACGACTATCTTATCAGCGATCGTAAAGTCATCACTACCAATCCGAACATCAATCATCTTCACTAAGCGTTGAAGATAATTGTATCGTTCGTGTAAGACTTCATTTTGATATGCAGTTGCTTGAATCAAGAAGGTATACATGCGTAAGAAACCTCGAATGACCTTTCGAATGGATAACTGTTCTTTATCAGTGTAGCGTCTAACTCTCTCATAGCCTTGATTCAGAAGAGCCACCATCTTTTGTTTATCTCGGCTAGAGCGTTTCTCTTGATACAAATATTGATTAAACTCATGTACAATCTCTGTATCTAAAATACCATATTCGTCTAATTTCCGATCCAAGTCTAAGACATCCCGAGGCGAAACTGTTTCTGATAAAATCGTTGTTCGATAATAAGGAGCAAAAGCAGATTGAATGTCTTCATAAGTGTTTTTAAAATCAAGAATAAAGGTTTTCTTGTTGTAACCTCTGAAGATTCGATTCAGACGGGACAATGTCTGAACAGCCGCAACACTCCGTAATTTCTTATCTACATACATGGCCACCAACTTAGGTTGGTCAAATCCTGTTTGGTATTTATTGGCCACAATCAAGATCTGATAGTCAGCTGTATTAAACTGATCTTTTAGGGCATCTTCTTTACAGTGATTCATCTGTGATTCAGAGTATTCCTTACCACGATAATTTACCTTACCTGAAAAAGCAATCAAGGTCCCAATACTAGTAATACTATGTTCTTCAAAATATTTCTGAAAAGCTAGTTGGTACTTCACCGCAGCTTCACGTCCAGACGTCACAATCATTGCCTTCCCATGTCCACCTAACTCAGCCATAATATCATGGCTGATAAAATGATCCATAATGATCTCAACTTTTTGATTGATATTTTCATCAGATAATTCAATAAACTTAGCAATCTTACGTTTGGCAATTGTAGTTTTCAGTTCAGGATCTTCTTCTACAGCTTTATTTAACTTGCAGTATCTCTTATACGTTGTATAGTTGTTCAGGACATCCAAGATAAAGCCTTCATTGATTGCTTGTTTCATACTGTAGACATCAAAAGGAACTTTAGACCCGTCTGACTGTGTCGTACCAAACAACTGTAGGGTGGTTGCCTTAGGAGTGGCTGTAAAGGCAATGATTGAAACGTTATCTTGCTTACCTGTACGCGCAATCTCCTGCTCAATCGCATCCGCAACGGTTACTTCCTGAACCTCATCGATGGTTCTATCTTCTGTATCCGTTTCAGTCAAGACCTGACTAACTGAACTCATATAAGAGCCCGTCGTAGAGCTATGCGCCTCATCGATCAAAATAGCAAACTTCTTGTTGGCAGTGTTGCCTACAGACATCCAATCCGACTGATTAATCTGTGCGAATTTATGGATTGTGGTAGCAATGATCTTTGTATTCCCTGCGATGGCATCAGCTAAATCACTTGATGTCTCACGATCACCCATCACTTTCACGACACCGTTCTTATGATTAATCTGTCTAACAGCGTCTTGTAACTGACGGTCTACTACAATACGGTCTGTGACAATTAAAACTGTATCAACGATATTTCTATTTTGATCATCATGAAGAGACACTAAACTGTGGGCAAGCCAAGCAATGGTATTTGTTTTCCCTGAACCAGCTGAGTGTTGAATCAAATAATTGTTATCCGTATGATTGATCTTCATATCTTCCAGAAGACGACTGACCGCTCTACGTTGATGATATCTTGGGAAGATAAGAGTTTTCTTTTTAGAGTTAGTCTTATCGACTTCATAAAAGATGAAACTCTCAACCAGTTGGAGAATACTATCCATGGTCAGGACATCTAGCCATAAATACTCTGTGTCCACTCCGTCTGGATTATGGGGGTTTCCACTTCCTGTGTCAATCCCTTCTCCTTTTCCCATATTAAAGGGTAGGAAGTAGGTTTCTTGACCTTTTAACTGGGTAGTCATGTAAACTTCCAAGATATCTACAGCAAAGGAAGCCAAAACTCCCTGCTCAAAACGAAAGAGGCGATTCTTGGGATTACGACCCTTGAGCTGCTTAATAGCATCCTGGACCGATTGTCCATTTGGGTTGAACTTAAGCTCAATAGCAAAAAGAGCCAATCCATTGATGAAGATAACAAGGTCGATGCGATCATCCTCTTCATAAACCACCTCCTCAATCACAGACAGGCGATTGGCTTGGTATTGCTGAAGGGCCTTTTCATTAAAACTAGTCGCAGGTTTGCGATAGAGAAGACGCAGTTGCTTGTTTTCAATAAAGACACCCTCTTTTAAGGCGAACAAAAACCCACCCTTGACGATTTCTGTATTGATGAGATTGATGATCGTCTCCTTACTCAGTTTTTTAAGAAGATAATCCATGGTCTCCTCCTGGGTTTCCATCAGAAAATCCCAGAGGAGTTCCACATCCATGGCTAATCGAGGGTCGTACTGGGCAGCATCCCGCTGGATATAACCATTTTTTTCTTTTAAGTCTTTGATAATCCACTGCTGGAAATCATAGCGCTCCTTCAAGCCCAAATTTGCCATAGTTTCTCACTTTCTTTTTCTCTAATTCCAGTATTTACCAACTTACAGAAAATTCATTTTACTATCTATACCAGACAATCTTCAATATTTAGTATTTTTCTCCGTTAATTCGGGAGTATCTTTCTGATTTTTCTTCTTCTGTTTCTGCGTCTGTGTTTGATTTCAATTTTACACCATTCTCAGGTTTGTAGAACAACATTTTTAAAAGCAATCTTATTGAACGATATGACATACCTAAAAATACACCTGCACTAAATATCCAAATATAAAAACCGGCATAATTAATTTTTATCTGATTCTCACCTAATAAAAACAATACATTTTCATGATGGCGCAGTTCTTGCATAATAACAGAAAAAATATATATAGCAAAAGCTGATATTAAGGATTGAATTAGATTATTCTTGAATACTTTCTCAACTCTATTTTCTTCAAACTTAGTAAGTAGTAAATTTCCTGCAACTAAAACAATCCCATACATAGATGTATAAAATCCAATAATTAGTCCCGAAAACTGAATAAGAGATTCTAGAATATTTTCGTACCCTAACATGTCAGGTCCTATAGACAAACATAGACTTAAAAATAAAACAAATAATCCCAGAAACCAAGGATAAGTCATATTTAGAATAGAATTTTTCATTGTATTGTCCTATTTATTTCATGCTTGCGCGCCGTTGTATATTCATCACCCAGATATAATCTCTTCATTTCAAAAAGAACACTTTCAGGATTTAATCTTTGTTTGGGTGGTAAAGTAAATTCATAAGTGTCAAAAATAAGCGCATTTAATAAGTTCAAAGGTTCAATTTTATTATACTCATTCAATATAGACATATGGGCCTTTGAAAATGAATGAGGATTTTCTTCGATTTGCTTCATAATTTCATCAACTTCTTCAATGTCTAGTATTTCCTCTTTAGTCCTAGGCGCTGCGACAAAAGAAACTTCTATATTTAGGCCATTTAACGGTGAAGCATCATTTATTATTTTTTCTAAAACACCGTTAAGACTATCCGAAACCTTTCTTGCAACATTATTCTCCTTGTCAAACGTGTTCGCTGTTTTTATTGTTAGTTTTTTAACCCCATTGCATCTTCGTACTCTCTGAAATATTTCTTTAGATACTATTGGTAAAAAATCTATTTTCTGTTTATCTGTTCTTTCTAAATTCCAGAAATAATTTATATATTCAATAATTCCATGAATAGACAGACCTTGAATATTTCTTTGTACCATAGCAACACAGTTTTCAGGATCAAATAATATCATTGTATCTTGAGCAGGATACTCATTTTCTTCCAATATAAAATCTGATTCCATATCTGAAGTCTTACGAGCTACATATGATGTTTGGATTTCACTTAACCTCGTAAAACGTAGTTCCAATAGCCCATCATGATTCACATGCATGTTTTGCAAACGAATTGTGTCTCCACCAAATTCATAATTCTTATCTGAAATAGATAAACTAGCCATCACATCTGAACACCACGTAGTTAAGTCATACATCTCATGAACAATATTATTATTTTGTCTATACTCAACACGAGTTTGAAAATAGAGGAATTTGACCTTTTTTCGATTATCATCACCATATGCAACCATTTATTATACTCTCCTCTTCCCTGTTACATAATCATAAATAAGCGTTTGTCGTTGTTTATTAATATTTTCAATTTGCTTGAACTTGATTTTAATTAGTTCATCAATTCTGCTTGTTTCATTATCAAGAAAATCAACAATTTGGTCTTGTTCTTCACTTTTAGGCTGAGGAATACTCCAATTTTTAATTAAATTTTGACTGATGTTTGGTTGAGTTCCACCTTGTGCAGAAAAAATTAAATTACTTTTACTTGCTTCTATGGCATATTTCCCAAAACCAACTTTTTCAGAGGATCCCGACATTACGACAACTGCCTGATTAACACAAGCATCAATATAACTCACAGCCACATTGCCAACTGAAGCACCATACATTGCTAAAGCAACAAAAGGTGGTTGATATATTTTTAATGCCGAAGTAGATCTAAAACCTTGATAACTAATAGTTTTACTTACACTCGTCACTGTATCAGTTTGATATAAATCTCCAGATTGAATCCAATTTATATCACCATCATAGAATATTTCATTATCGCTTTTAGGCGTAGAACCACTACCAATTTCATCAAAGATATATTTGATAGCTTTCACTCCCCATCCTTCAGGAACCTGTCCAATCCAGTCGATTCCTGAATCTTTCATTGGGACTGTTTTATCCAGTCCTTTTGTGACGGTCTCATAAATCAAGCTAGAGCGGTAGTCTTTGAGCTTTTGAATTTGCTCCTCCAGTAGTGCTTTAGCTTTATCTAACTGGGTGGTTTTCTTGTCTAGAAAATCAGCAATTTTTTGTTGTTCTTTGATATCAAATAAAGGAACAGTAATATTTGAAACTAACTGTAAGTTTAGTCCATCCCTATCCTCGCCTTTTAACCCTCTTATATAAGAGTATCCAGCTTTAAAAAAGTAATATAAATACTGATTATTTAGCCTGTTTCCATCGACTATAAATGACGCTAATGATTGATTTGATGCCGTCTCAATAGCTAAAATTGCTACAGTACCTTTTGTTTTTCCTTGCCCATTCATAGCAAGCATTACCGTACCAATGGGCAACAGTTTTGTCGAAGAGTTCTTCAATGCTAAATTTGTTATAGTTTCAGCAGTATATTTTACAATTTCTTGATTAACTTCACCAGATGACATCCAATTTATATCCCCGTTCCAAAACAACAAATTATTTCTATCGGGAGTCGCACCTGCAGATATTTTTGAAAAATACTTAACTTTCCCACTCTCCCACTCTTCCGGAATCTGTCCAATCCAGTCGATACCACTCTCTTTCATCCTAGTCATGTTTTAGTTCCTCCAAGAGAGTCTGTAGTTCTGCTTCCAAGTCATAAAATTCTGCCAAGAGCTTGTCTGCACTTTCTGGTTCTTGGTATTGATAGAAATAGCGGGTAAAAGGAATCTCGGCTCCATAGCCCTTCTCCTCATCAAACCAGTAATGGGCGTCAGGTACATGGGGATAGACCTCACGCGCAAAATAGTCTTCAACGTCCTCTGTCAGCTTGACGATTTCACTGTCCTTGGTTGTCTTATCATAGACAATCCCTCCAGCAATCTCATTTGGCTTGTCTTTCTTCTTAGTGCGGATGACTTCTGCTGTCTTGTCCATTTCACTCATAGCTAGGGCTAAAGCATTGATATTTGCAGGCGTTACCTTGATATCCCCCAATAAGTCCTTAATGACTTGGACAAAGCTTTCAAAGTTAGGATAACTGTCATCCGTGATTCCTTCACCAAGAGCATCTAAGACAGCTTCTTGTTTGGCTTTTCCAGCTTCGAAGTCTTGTAATTTCTTCTCATCTTTGGCTGATCGTGGTTCCATCTCTAGTAATTCTTGATACTGGTATTCGTCGAATAGTTTAGCTAGGAAAGGAACGCTTTTGGCCTTCTCAATGGTTTCTTCAGTAATCCAGCCACGACGTTGCAGAGGTTGCATGACTGTATATTCTCGGTATAGAAACTCATTCTTATCAAAGATCTTCACATGGTCATTTTCTTTAAAATCATCATACCATTTGAGGATCTGGCGGATATTGTCTTGAGACAACTCACGACGTTTTTGTCCCAGAGATTTACGCAAAGGAACAAACTCTTCCGTCGCATCGATGAACTGGACCCTGTTTTGACGCTCAGGAGATTTGTTTTTATTGTAAATCCAGATATAAATCCCAATCCCTGTATTGTAGAAAAACTGTCCTGGAAGGGCAATAATAGCTTCCAACAAGTCATTCTCAAGGATGTAACGACGGATCTGACTTTCCCCAGATGAAGTACCTCCAGAAAAGAGAGGGGAACCGTTTGAAATGATAGCAGCTCGTCCATTTTCCTCTAGTTTAGCTAAACCATGAAGATGGAAAAGCAGCTGGGCATCGCCAGTTCCCGGAGTCGCTACAAAACGTCCTTGTCGACCTTCTGTAGTCACAAAGAGATTATGATCTGCCTTAACAGCTTCTTCGACGCCATCGTCCGCATCTTTCCCGCCCCAAGATTGACCAAAGGGAGGATTGGCAATAACAAAACTCATCTTCGTGTCTGGGAATGGATCGGGATCTTTTAGGGTGTCCGCCTTCACAAAATAATCCGAATCTTCCTGACGAATCAACATATCCGCTCGACCAATCCCAAAAGTCTCATCTAAAATTTCCTGACCAAAAAGACGGACAGTCGCTCCTGTATCTAGTTGACGGATGTAACTTTTGGCTGTCGCTAGCATACCACCTGTTCCAGCTGCCATATCTAAGATTTTCAACTCTTTTTTATCGACAAATAATTCTTCATCGGCTTCGATCAAGAGCAGATTGACCATTAGAGCAATAACTTCACGAGGTGTATAGTGCGATCCAGCTTCCTCATTTTCAGAAAAGCGACGGATAATATCCTCAAACATATAGCCCATCACCATAGAGTCCACCGAACTTGGCGATAAGTCGATCTGAGAGAACTTTTTGATGACAGTAAAAAGACGCCCAGACTTTGCAAGCGTGTGGACTTGTTCTTTAAACTTCAGATTTTCAATAATATCCTTCACACGATGCGAATAGCCATCTAGATAGGCAATAAAATTTTCTTCGATCGCATTGGGATCATTTTGGAGGTTTTCAAGTGTGAAAGGACTGGTATTATAGTATTTGTAGCCAGATTTGTTCTCAAGAACTTTCTCTGGTGTATTGGGATTTGACTGATAAAGGGCCACTACTTCGTCTTTGGTTGGCAATAAGGCAGCTTCTAGACGAGTCAAGACAAACATCGGAATGATGACATCTCGATACTTATCCGCACGATAAGCCCCACGTAAGGTATTTGCTATCGACCAAACTGCATTGACCACATTTGAAATCTGAACGTCGTTCGATTGAAATAATGGTAGTTTTTCTTTAAAATTAGACATTTGCTTCCCCTGTTTTTATATTAACATTCGCTTTTATTATACCATAAAAGCCCACTTATAAAGCGGGCTCAAATAATATTTTAAGTAAAACGATTATACAAGATCTTTAAGTACAAAGACCTAGTAATGATCTTTAAATGACAGAAAAGCGACACCTGACTCATCTAGCATATAAATCAGGCGATTCTCTGCATCAATCCGTCTTGACCATGCTCCTTGAAAGTCATATTTCAAAGGCTCAGGCTTACCAATCCCTGCAAATGGGTCCCTTTGGATCTCTTTGATAAGGGTATTGATTCGCTTCAGTGTTTTTTTGTCCTGACTTTGCCAGTAACAATAATCCTTCCAGGCATCTTCTGTAAACTTGAGTAACATCTGTTACCCCTCAATCTCATGGAGTTGAACCTGACCAGCTCGGACTTCTGCCATGCCCCGCAAGACCTTATCTGACAATTCCTTGTTCTGAGCTAGTCTCAGGGTTTCTTGTAGGCTGTCCCACTCGCTCTTAGAGATGACCACAATATCTTCGTCTGGATTCTTATTCACGACCGTTAAAGGCTCAAACTCATCATTCACCTTCTTCATATAATCCTTCAAATGATTGCGGAATGTTGAATAAACGACTGCTTCCATTGCCATACCTCATTCTACCTCTTTTCTATTATTATACATGAAAAAGAAAAACTTGTCAGGAACTTGTACAAGTTTTCCCTTCTCCAATTAATTATTCGTAAAAAATTTCTAAATTTGGTAAAAAAAAATCTACTGTCTAAAAGGAATTTTTAGACAGTAGATAAACATTGTTTCCGTGCATCATAAACTTCTTACCTTATGTGACAAAAACACCTTTATTTTTGGGGAAAAGGAGATTTCCGTGAGACATTTTATTCTTCCACCCTCACTGGCACCCGACCCCAGATCTGATCTCGCAATTGGGGATGGCCTAGCTGATACACCTGATCCGCTTGTTGGGTCAAAGCATCCCAAGGTTCCTTACCGATTCGAGTCACGATTTCTACTGATTTTTTCAAGCCTTTGAGGTGGGCTTGTCCCTTTGCGGAAAATCCTAAGACATGAATGGCATCAGGAAGAGCTTGATCCATCGCCCCTACCAAGATATAGGTCAAGATGCGGCGCACACGCGCCTTGGTATAGCGCTTGGTTGCGACTTTCTCCACCAGGTCTTCCACAGAGCTAGCACTCCGAACCGCATCCTTTATCCGATTGGCCAGTTCTTCATTGACCTGAAAAATCTGTGTCAAATCCGAATGGGTTAGGATTTGATAAAGGAGCAGTTGGTCATAATTCTCCCAAGATACCTGTGGAGCCGACTGAAAGAGTTGGCTATTGGGCATGAATCTAGCGACAAAGTCCTGATCTTCCTTGTGTAGGCGTAGACTAGTCGCAGAAGCATAGGCCACCTCTTTTTCTTCTGAATGGTAGCCTGCACCTTGCCGTTGGATAGGCTTGAGCGCAATCCCCTTCCCAGCACAAGCCTTGGCATAGGCTAACCCCAAGATATGATTGGGAGTATCCCCTGTGAACTCCACTCCAGCAAAGGTTTCCCACATTTTTTGGGTCTTTTGTGGATAGGATAAATCGTCTGGAAGACTTCGCAGGAAAGCTTCCATTTCCGCCTCATTCTCCGAGTAGACTGTCGCAATCGCTTGGTAATCTAAGACTTCTTCTGTCCCAAAGGTCAATTGGTCGATTCCTAGACGGGACAAGATTTCTACCGCTCCCTTGGCAAAATGATCAGCCGACTGAACAGCCACGAGAAAGGGGAGCTCGACCACTAGATCCGCTCCATTTTCCAGAGCCATCTGCGCACGTGTCCACTTGTCAACAATGGCAGGCTCGCCACGTTGAACAAAATTCCCAGACATGGCCACAATCTTCAGCCCTTCTGCCTGTTTCAACAGGTACTTGTGACCATTGTGAAAGGGATTAAATTCTGCAATAATACCTGTAACTGTCATGTTTTCCTACTTCTGTGCTACAAAAAACCATCGTTTGCTGGTCTTTGTTGGCTCCTTGTCTTCAAAGTCCGCATACAATTTGAAAGATTTAAAGCCAGCCTGCTCCAATAAGATGTCATATGTTAAAACTTCATAGGTGCGTTCCTCATGAACTTCATCGTGCCGACTAAAGGAGCCATCCTCTTCTTGAACAAAGAAGGTCAGCTCATGGACGATCGAGTGAGGGGCCGCATCCTCATAGGTATCCCAGAGCATGGCAAAATCTTCTGCGTTTTCGTGGTAAGAATATCCTGGGAAGACCTCATCTGTCTGATAGGTCGAATGGACATCAAAGATAAAAACACCATCTTCATTAAGGGCATTGTATACTTCTCTGAAGACATCCCCTACTTCTACCTCGTCTTGCATATAGCAGATAGAATCCGAGTAGCAGGTCACGAAATCATAAGTGCCTGCTTGCGAAAGGTCCAGCATATTGCCCTCGATAAAATCAATCTTTTGCTTGGCTGAAGCAGCTCTTTTTTCAGCAATTTTCAGCATGTCCGCACTCAGGTCTAATCCTGTCACATCAAAACCAGCTTGGGAAAAGCGGACAGACTGGATCCCTGTCCCACAAGCCAATTCCAGTAATTTTTTCCGCTCCTTGCTTTTAGGAAGATGCCGGAGGGAAAAATCCGTCCACAAGTCATACAGACTATCATCCATGACCGCATCGTAGACCGCCGCAAACGTTTCATAAGTCGCCATATTCATGATACCAAGTCCGCCCGTAATCCGATAGAAAATTAGGGGAGTGAGACAGAACGAGTTTTCAAAAAAATTCGTTCGTTGTCTCACCCCCGCAAGGCTGATTAGGTACTCTTCCGAGCTTAAAAAGCGAATGAAGAGTCCAATCAGCTACTGCGTCAAACAATAAATTTTAAAGTTAACAATTTGACATAGTCCTATCTATTTCCCGAGGAGTACAGGACGGGTTCAAATCCTTTCTTTCCATAGAATTTCAATTTAACCAACAAAACTCAGTTGCTACCAACTGAGTTTACCTGCTTATGCTAGGACTGCCGAAAGATCGACAGCACTTGCTTCGTGCCATAGCTTTTCTAGGTTATAGTGGGCATGCATTTCTTCTGAGAAGACATGGACCACCACACTACCTAAGTCAAGAAGGACCCAACCTCCAGTTGAGTCACCTTCGACGTGGCTAGCATTCCCACCAGCTTCAACGACCTTCTCGCGAATATTTTCAGCGATAGCCTCCAATTGACGGCTATTCATAGAGCTTGCAATGACAAAGTAATCTGTCACACTGGTTAAGCTTTGAACATCCAAAGCTACAATGTCCTCTGCACGCTTTTCATCTGCTGCTTTGACAACTAGTTCAAGTAGTTCTTTTTCTTTCATGTAATCCTCTTTCCTTAAAAAATTGATTTGTAATCTAAGACATCCGCAAAACGTTCTGCCCAAATATTTTCATAAAATTCATTAAGCGTTTCTGCCGGAATATCCTCTCCATCAAAGGTTGTGACAGCTCCTTCTGGAATGACCAGCTTGTAGCCGTATTCAAACCCCACTTTGACGGATGTATCGACACAATATTCTGTCTGCATACCACACAGGACCAGTTGTTCAATCCCTTGTTGATCCAAGTATTCTTTTAATCCTGTCTCTTTAAATATGCTATTGTATCGCTTCTGAAATACCTTTTCATTCTCCTGTCTTTTCAACAGGGGCGATAATTGCCAATCTTCCGAAGTTAAAGCCTCTGGCGTTTCAATATGCTGTATATAGATGATTTCAACCTGCTGTTTTCTAGCCTGATCTTGCAAATAAGCGATCTTCTCTAAGAGCTTTCCTGTCTCAAAA
Organism: Streptococcus sp. 27098_8_186; assembly: GCF_041432055.1. Taxonomy (NCBI): domain Bacteria; kingdom Bacillati; phylum Bacillota; class Bacilli; order Lactobacillales; family Streptococcaceae; genus Streptococcus; species Streptococcus sp. 27098_8_186. Next base: position 16,038 of record NZ_JAPVYV010000002.1, on the reverse strand, counting down.
CCTGTTTCCACTAAGATATTTTGTACATCAATAATGATAAAAGCTGTCTTCACTCACTGCTCCTCTTTCAAATACTTCACAAAGGCGTTATAGGTTTCAAGGGTTTGGGGATAAATGGGCAATCCTTGGTGGGCTAGGTGTTCGACCGTGCGAGCCGTCTCATAGGCCACGGCACGATCCAAAGAGACTTGGGCGATATCACGTGCTTGATCTACCCCTGGAAAGGTCCGGTTGTGCTCAATGTAATCAGCCACATAGACAATCTTGTCTAAGGTCGACATCTGTCCACTCCCCACGGTGTGAATCTCAATACTGCGAAGAATGGCTGGATCTGTCAGTCCGAGGTCTTCTTGGATCTTGTAAATCCCGACCATCCCATGCCAGACATTGTTGCCCCAGTTTTTTAATGCTGGATCCAGCTCATAGCGATCAATCAAGTCCAGAAATTCCTGATCTGATAGTTTCTTGGCGTAGTCATGTAACAAACCTGCTAGGCCAGCCTGCTCTTCGTCAGCCCCATAGCGTTTGGCCAAGTCACGCGCAGCCTTCTCAACCCCTAAACAGTGGGTTAGCCGCTTTTCTGGCAGGATTTGACGCATTTTTTCAAGCAAGACCTCACGAGAAAAGCCTAGATAGTTTTCATAGGTCATTGATACAATCCTTCTTTCTTGATATAGTCCAAGACTGGTTTTGGCAACATAAAATTCGGCGTCCGGCCTTTGGCCACAAAATCACGCACCATACTAGAGGAGATGTCCATGAGAGGAACATCCACCCAGATCACCGGATAAGAAGTCCCTGCCTTATAGCGTGGTCGCTGTACCCCGACAAATTGTACAATCTCCACCAATTCATCGATGCGGTGCCATTTTGGTAAATAATCCACCATATCTGCACCAATGATGAAGTAATAATCTGTGTCTGGATCCCGTTCATTGAGCAAGAGCATGGTGTCGTAGGTATAGGAAATCCCTTTCCGCTCGAGTTCAATCGTCTCGATCTCCAGACCTTCAATCCCTTCAATAGCTAATTCCAGCATCTTAAGGCGATGGTGCTCTGCAATCGTCCCCTTGGCATCGACATGCGGTGGCTCATACTCAGGCATCAAGAGCACCTTATCTAACCCTAATTGTTGGCGCACTTGATCCGCAACGACCAAATGGGCATTGTGGACCGGATTGAAATTTCCACCCAAAATACCAACTTGTTTGCGTTTCTTGTCTTTGATCTCTGGCTCTAACTCTACCTTGGTAAAGGGAGTCAATAGTTCAATTGCCATAGGTTTGCTCTCCTCGATGTCTTAAATTTCTTTTACCTTCGCTGAAATTTTACGATTTTCTTTTTTGCTTGATTGTTTGAACAAGATGAGAATCCGACCAATCTTTTGGACCGTTTCCACACCGATTTCCTCTTCCAAGATTTCTGCTACTTCATGGATATTCTCATCCGTATTTTGAAGAAGGGTCACCTTGATGAGTTCACGCGCATCTAGCGCTTGGCGCACACTGGTTTTGATTTGGTCATTGAGCCCGTTTTTCCCGATTTGGATAATGGGTTTGAGGCTGTGGGCTTGGCTATTGAGGAAAGCCCGTTGTTTGGATGTTAATGTCATATTTTTTTCATTGTTTCTTTTTTGATACTTTTCTGATGTGGTGGCGGTCGTCAGCGACCTCCTAGCGGAGTTCCATGACTTAAATTTGAGCCTAAAGTCTCAAATTTTCCGCGACTAAGTAGTAAAATATCTACTTAGGCTTTCACCACAGCGAAAAGTATCCTTTCTAGGCTCGTTGCACTCGCCCAGTCTACAAAGAAACTATTTCCTTTCAAATTTTTAAATGATAGCTTTGCGGGTAACGACGGCGACGCCTTCTGGTGCCCAGACGGCTACTTTGGCTTCTCCATTGACGCGGATCCATCCGAGTCCTGAGATGACCAGGTCTGTCTTGTCCTTGATGGTAAATTCATGAGAAACCAATGGTGGGAATTCTTCTTTTTCCTTGCTGTTAGGAGGTGTTAGTAAGCCACCGACATGCTTGTCATAAAAGGCGGTCGCTCCTTCTAGCTTGGTTCGGTGAAGCTTGAGTTCGTTGTCAAAGAAGGCGGTAAAACCTTGTTTTTCTCCCTTGATAAAGTCAAAGCGTCCCAGACCACCCAAGAAGAGGGTTTGCTCTGGATTGAGCTGATAAGTCTTGGGCTTGATTTCCTTTTTAGGGCTGACATACTTGAGGTTTTTCGCCGTCAAGTAGTGAGCCATCTGGTGGCGATGGATAATCCCCGGTGTATCGTAGATGTAGGATCCATCGTCCAGTGGGATTTCGATCTTGTCCAGTGTCGTCCCTGGGAAGCGAGAGGTCGTGATGATATCCTTGTCCCCAGTGATTTCTTGGATGATCGCATTGATAAGGGTCGATTTCCCAACGTTGGTCACACCCACCACATAGACGTCACGGCCCTTACGGTACTGCTCGATCTTTTCCATCAAGTCCTTGATAGCACTCTTGTTTTGAGCAGAGGTGAGGACCACATCGACAGGACGCATGCCTTCTTCGTGGGCCCGCTCCATTAACCAATGGGTCACCTTGCTATCCTTGACAGACTTGGGCAAGATGTCTTTTTTGTTTCCAACCAAGAGGACATCGTTCCCTGCTACAAAGCGTGGCAGGCCAGGGATAACGGATCCATTAAAGTCAAAAATATCCACTACATTGACCACGAGTGCGTCACTATCCCCTACTTCGTGAAGGAGCTTTAGGAAATCATCATCTGTCAGATGCACATCTGTGATTTCATTATAGTGACGCAGACGGAAACAGCGTTGGCAATAGACTTCGCCTGTTTCCAAGCCCTTTTCAAGAGCTGATTGGGGAGTATAACCTAATCCCTCTTTGTTTTCTGTCTGAATGGGGGCTCCACAGCCAATACAGAATAATTCTTCCATTCTTAAATTCCTTTTTTATATACAATCGGACCATATTTTTCGGCCATTTGCTTCATAACACGGCGTTCACGCGCCCGGTTGATCTGCGTCTTGATCGAGTCATGCTCGACCAAAGGCTTGACCAAAATCGAACGAATGCCTGCACGATGGGCAGCCCGAATATCGGTCATCAGTTGATCCCCGACCATGACCACTTCTTTTTTCTCATAGTGGAAACGTTTGAGGGCACGATCAATCCCAAAGGTAAAGGGCTTGAGCGACCAGGCTTCATAGTCAATATCAAATTTCTCAACAGCGCGCTTGACCCGTTTGGGACTATTATTAGATACCACGATAACCCGAATCCCTCCATCACGAAGGTCATGCAACCACTGGCGCATCTCAGGAGTTCCATCCGGATTATTCCAAGCAATCAAGGTATTATCCAAATCCACAAGGACCGCCTTAATACCTTTTTTTTTCAAGTCTGTAACGGTGAGATCATAGGCTGCTTCCACCGCAAAATCTGGTTTGTAATTTTCGATTGACACGTTTTTCTCCATTTTTTATACTCCTTTCATTGTAGCATAAAAAGGCCCATTTTGCACCCGCTTCACGACTAAAACAGCGACAGACTCCGATCAGGTCGCTTTCACTACTCAAAAAATAGACAAAATCCTTACAAAGTTCCAAAAACATGGTATAGTAGAAGAAAAAGAACTCGGAATTTTTTATGAAACAAACAAGCTTAAAAGAGGTCTCTCCTCTTCTCCAGCGCATCATTAATTGGTCGTCCATCATTGGAGCTCTTGGGACCTTGGCCTTTTGTATCTGGGCCTACTTTGCTGGCATCCTTCAATCCAAGGAAACTCTGTCTGCCTTTATTTTGCAAGCAGGTATTTTTGGACCACCTCTCTTTATCTTTCTTCAGATCCTTCAGACAGTGGTCCCTATTATTCCCGGCGCCCTGACATCTGTAGCAGGTGTCTTCATCTATGGTCATATTATCGGGACCATTTACAATTACATCGGGATCGTCATTGGCTGTGCCATTATCTTCCACCTAGCCAGAATGTACGGACCTAAGTTTGTCCAATCCATGGTCAGTCAGAAAACCTACGACAAGTACATTGGCTGGCTCAATGAAGGCAAGCGGTTCGATCGCTTCTTTATCTTCATGATGATCTGGCCGGTTAGTCCCGCCGACTTCATCTGTATGCTGGCAGGTCTGACCAATATGACCTTCAAACGCTACATGACCATCATCATCCTCTGCAAACCCATCACCCTCGTCATCTACACCTACGGCCTGACCTATATCATCGATTATTTCTGGAAAATGGTCTAAAAATAGGTTACTTAAACTTTTTCTCTTACAGAATCATACAAAAAAACACGGCATCCCGCCGTGTTTCTGTGTTTATTTAACCAACTTCTTCATCTCATCAATCCGTGCTACGGTCGCATCGTACTTCGCTTGGTAGTCGGCTTGTTTGTCGCGTTCTTTTTGGACGACTTCTGGTTTGGCATTGGCTACGAAGCGTTCGTTAGAGAGCTTCTTACCGACCATATCCAGTTCTTTTTGCCATTTGGCTAATTCTTTTTCAAGACGAGCCAATTCTTCTTCGACATTGAGAAGGTCAGCAAGTGGCAAGTAGATTTCTGCCCCTGTGATGATGCTGGACATAACCAAGTCAGGTACTTCGACATCTGCTGCAATTTCCAAGTGTTCTGGATTTGTGAAGCGTTTGATGTAGTTAACGTTGTCATTGAAGAAGGCATTGAGCTTGCTGTCGCTTGTCTTAATCAAGATAGTGATTGGCTTGCTTGGCGCTACGTTCACTTCTGCACGTGAGTTACGAACAGAGCGAATCACATCTTTAAGAGCTTCAACGCCGGCTGCTGCTTCTTCGTTTTCAAACTCTGGACGAACCACTGGGTATTCCGCAGTCACGATCGTTCCTTCAGAGATTTGGCCATAGATTTCTTCAGTCACAAATGGCATGATTGGATGAAGGAGACGCAAGATTTGATCCAAGGTGTATAGAAGGACAGAACGAGTGATGACTTTTTCGTCCTCATTGTCGCTATAAAGCACTTCCTTAGTCAACTCAACATACCAGTCCGCAAACTCATCCCAGATGAAGTTGTAGAGGATGTGACCAGCGACACCGAATTCAAACTTATCAAAGTTTTCAGTGACCTTACCGATCGTTTCATTGAGGTTGTGGAGAATCCAGCGGTCTGTCACGTTACCTGCTTGACCAGCAGCCACTTTAGCCACATTTTCACGAGCCACATCCAAGGTCAACCCTTCATTGTTCATGAGGATATAACGTGAGATGTTCCAAATCTTGTTAATGAAGTTCCAAGACGCATCCATTTTCTCGTAAGAGAAACGCACGTCTTGACCCGGTGCAGAACCGTTTGAAAGGAACCAACGAAGGGCATCAGCACCATATTTCTCGATGACATCCATTGGGTCAATACCGTTACCGAGTGACTTAGACATCTTACGCCCTTGCTCATCACGAATGAGACCGTGGATAAGGACATTTTGGAATGGCTGACGACCAGTGAATTCCAATGATTGGAAGATCATACGAGACACCCAGAAGAAGATGATATCGTAACCTGTTACCAAGGTTGACGTTGGGAAGTAACGTTTGAAGTCTTCTGAGTCGACATCCGGCCAGCCCATAGTTGAGAATGGCCAAAGGGCAGAACTAAACCAAGTATCTAAGACATCTTCGTCTTGTTTCCATCCGTCACCTTCTGGAGCTTCTTCACCAACATACATTTCACCCTTAGCATTGTACCAAGCAGGGATTTGATGACCCCACCAGAGCTGACGAGAGATTACCCAGTCGTGGACATTTTCCATCCATTGAAGGAAGGTATCGTTGAAACGAGGTGGGTAGAATTCTACCTTGTCCTCTGTATCTTGGTTAGCAATAGCATTTTTCGCCAATTGATCCATCTTAACGAACCATTGTGTAGACAAGCGTGGCTCAACCATAACCCCTGTACGCTCTGAGTGACCAACTGAGTGGGTCATCTTCTCAATCTTAACAAGGGCACCAATTTCTTCTAACTTCTTGATAACAGCCTTACGAGCTTCAAAGCGGTCCATGCCGTTGAATTCGCCAGCCAATTCATTCATAGTACCATCATCGTTCATAACGTTGACTTGTGGCAAGTTATGACGTTGTCCAACCAAGAAGTCATTAGGGTCATGGGCAGGAGTGATTTTAACCACACCAGTACCAAATTCAGGGTCTGCGTGTTCATCACCAACGATTGGGATTGGCTTGTTCAAGATTGGCAAGATAACATTTTTACCAATCAAGTCTTTATAACGGTCATCATTTGGGTTAACCGCTACGGCAGTATCCCCAAACATAGTCTCAGGACGTGTTGTTGCTACTTCAAGGGCACGTGAACCGTCTTCCAACATGTAGTTCATGTGGTAGAAGGCACCTTCGACATCCTTGTGAATCACCTCGATATCAGAAAGGGCTGTACGGGCTTTTGGATCCCAGTTGATGATAAATTCACCACGGTAAATCCAACCTTTTTTGTAAAGCTCTACAAAGACCTTACGAACCGCTTTTGACAACCCTTCATCAAGGGTAAAACGCTCACGAGAGTAGTCTACAGAGAGCCCCATCTTACCCCATTGTTGCTTGATAGTCGTCGCATACTCGTCTTTCCATTCCCAGACTTTATCAAGGAATTTTTCACGACCCAGGTCATAACGAGAGATGCCGTCCTCAGCTAAACGCGCTTCTACTTTAGCTTGAGTGGCAATCCCAGCATGGTCCATACCTGGAAGCCAAAGCGTATCGAAACCTTGCATACGTTTTTGACGGATGATGATATCTTGCAAAGTTGTATCCCAAGCGTGACCAAGGTGAAGTTTACCAGTTACGTTTGGTGGTGGAATAACGATTGAATAAGGCTTAGCCTTTTTATCGCCTGAAGGCTTGAAAACATCTTCGTCAAGCCATTTTTGGTAACGACCAGCCTCAACCTCGGCTGGATTGTATTTAGGTGAAAGTTCTTTAGACATGTGTGTGTCCTTTCTAGTTTATATATTTAATAATTTTCTTTCTTCATCATTTAGAATTAGAAAATTAATATATTTTTGTTGATTTGTATTTTCTAAATTCTGATCAGTTAAAATACTATGGAGTAAAAACTTAATTGTTACATATTCTTTCATTGAAAATTCATGCCAATTTGTTTTTCCGTCTTCAATATTAGAAAGATGAACTTTATTTCTCAGTCTTCTAAATTCGTTTAAAGCACGTAATTCTTCACGATCAAAATTTAATATCTTAGGTTTATTTTTCTTATTATTTCTAGATTTCACCTTTTTTAGTAAATCATCTAATTTCATTTGAACATCAATAGGTTTTTCAACGGCTTGCAAAATTTGAGTTCTAACTTTTTTTCTAATCCCATGCTCATCTAAAAATTCATTTGAGTCTATTTCTTTTCCAACAATTGTAAAGTGGACCTGTGTTTGTAGTCCATTAAATTTTATCATTTCCTCAAGAATAGCTTCAATAACAGATATAGAAATGATGATATAATTCTTATAAATCATTTTTTCAATCATACTATGAAGGTTTAATTCATTTAATTGTAATTGTAAAAATTCTAGATACTGTAAACTATAAGAAATATTACTTCTAACCTCATCTGCTAAATTTTGTAAATATCCTGAAGAAATTACATTCTTATACTGATTCACTAAATTGGGTTTCCAACGCTTTGAATAAGTTACTCCCTTTGAATTCAATAAACTTTCTAGTTTATCCATTTCACTTCCCTCTTTATCATCTTTATTACAGAAAACATCTTAACTATCCTAAGTATAGCTATACCCTTCTGTGACTTTAGCCACCAAGATATCAAATTCAGACACAATTATCTGAATTCTGTTAAACTTTTTAAATCCCTAAATGGCTTTTTCATCTTTCTGTTCCTTATAAATCTTTCCTTTTTCTTCTAAAATTTCATATTACTTTAAAGATAGAAAGAGAGCAACACTTTTGCTACTCATTGCAATAAAAAGTAATATGTTACTCACTTGCACATATAGATTGAATTCACACTAAAAGTTCACAAAAGCAATCCAGACTACAGAACATCTCCTTGTTTAAACCTATAATCATTCAAAATATTCTTTGATGATAAGCTTCTTCAAAGGATTGGACACTCAGGTACAATACAGAATTGCTTTGTTAGATCTCACCAGATAACCTGCAGATGTGATAGTGTCCAGATTATAAGTCTAATTCTCACCAAACTGTTCGAAATTATCGAACAGTTCAACTAACAGTTTACCCCCCACTCACTCTTCAGCAAGCCATATCTCAAATCATCACAGCGGTTGCCTTGAGCATCTTTGCGGTCTCTTATGCGAGCTTCGAGGGTAAAACCAAGTTTCTCAGCGACTCGTCGACTTTGGACATTGTAGCCAAAGCAAGACAATTCTATCTTGTGAAGTCCCAATTCTTCAAAAGCTAGATCAATCAAAGCACGCGCCGCTTCAGGAACATAACCTCGGCCCCAATAGTCTGGGTGCAAGGTATAGCCAATCTCCAGCACATCGTCTTCGTGGCGATGGTTGAAGTCAACAGAGCCAATGATTTTATTGGTTCCTTTGACCACAATTCCATAGCCTGCTGGGAGATTGTCCTTTTCATTGCGCTCGGGAAGGATATGCTCTAGATAATAAATCTCATCTTCCAAGGTCTTAACGGGTGGAAAGCCTGCTGGGTAAGAAACCTCTGGGAGACTAGCGTAAGCATGGATATCCTCAGCATCCGCCACTGTTCGGACTCGTAAAACCAGACGCTCCGTTTCGATTTTATCTGGCAACTCAGCTCTTGTCATTCTTCTTCCTCGCTTTCTTCATAAAGCTTCCCATAGGGTCGACTCGGTCGTCCAGATAACGATAAACGCGCTGATGACCGTCCCCCATAAAGTAAGTCGGTGCAAAATGGTCATTTTTAAAATGCCCCTTGTCATCTAAGAGCTCTGGATCAGCCAGTCGCTTGAGAATCTTGGCAAAAATATGACAGATGCCATCTTCCTCGATAATCCGATCCACCTGGCAATCCAAAACGACTGGACAAGCCTCTAAAATAGGAGCCTGGGTCCGTTCAGAAATCTCGTAGTCAAGCCCCAGGAGTTTCAATTTCTCCCGATGGCTGATAAAGCCAGCCTGTTCCATATGGAGCATGAGGTTTTCGTCAGGGATGTTCACAGTGAACTGTTGGTAATGCTTAATCTGGTCAGCCGAATTTTCCTCAGCACCAACACCGATGACCAGCCAATCTCCCAAGCTATAAGAGGAACTGCAGGTTGTGATATTGTACCCAAAGTTCTGGTCCTGATACCCCAAGATGAAAATCGGAAAACCGTAGTAGAGTTTGCTGGTGTTAAAAGATTGTTTCATGACAAGCTCCTTCAGCTAGCGGGATAAAAGAAAAATCGTCCCTGTCATTAATCTGACAGGGACGAATGTGTTGATCCGCGGTACCACCCAATTTCGGGCAATGCCCGCAACTTTGTTTATTTCATTTTCATCCATTAGCAACTAGTTTTGACACATTTGTGGACTTCTCAGCACCGCCACTTTCTGTAAAATGTGGGATTCAAAACACCTCTAATAGGTTCATTTTAGCAAGTTTTCCTGGAAATAGCAAGAAATCATAAAAGCGATTATTTAAATTTAACGCCTAGTTCTTTCAATTTCTTGGTTGTAGCTGGGCCGATTCCTTTAAGGGCCAACAACTCTTTTTCTGTCCAGTTTGCGAAGTCCGCAACAGAGCGAATACCTTCATCATAGAATGTTTGCGCACGATCAAGTGCTACACCTTCCAAACTTGCAGCAAATTCTTCCACTGAAGAAGCCGCATGTTTCACTTCTTTCGCCACTGCTTTTGTAGCTTTCTCAACCTTTTTAGGTGCTTCTTTCACAGCTGCAGTTACAGTTGCGACAGCTTTTTTCAAAAGATGTCTATTTTGATGTTTGTATTGTTTCGCACGGTTTACGTTCTTCTTTGCCATTTTTCCTCCTAAATTCAGTGATCAATTCCTAAGGCAACAAGGTTTCATCACTATCATTCCATTCAAAAATCCGTTGATGTCATTTCAACTTTTTTATTGTATCACAATCCCCTAAAAAATCAAGTCATTGCTCAATTTTCAGGTAAATCTAGCTAGTTAAACGCCTTCAATATGGTGTTTTTAATATTTTCTTTCACCAAAGAGGCCATCTGGTAAATCATGAAATCCTTTTCCAGCATGGAAATTTTCAAACTTTCCTTGCAAGAACTGATAAGCATCTAAACGGCTTTCATAGCGAATCATGGCTATTTTAGCTCGTTCGTCCTGGTCTTCATCAAAAACCTTTTTACTTTCTTCGAGAGCCATTTCATTGATCATAACTTGGGTCTTGATCCACTCCTCAAACTCCTTCATAAACTCTGTTTCGTAACTCATCTTTATTCCATTCCTCTATAAAAATCCGTATCGATCTCCCGATAAGGTTGAATGTCCTGAACATATTCCAAGACGCCTTGAAAGTCTCCCGCTTCATCACGCACTGCTGCATAGGTGACATGGACAAATTTCCCACGCGATTCTGATTTGAACCACATTTCATACTTGTCTTTTTTCCCTTCACGAAGCCCCTGCATAATCGCTTTGACCTTCTCCAAATATTTCGGTGGGTGACACAGCTCAACATTGCGTCCTACCTGCGATGGCGTCCTCTTAAAAATCATTTCCTCAAAAGGCGCAGCATCATTGTAATATTGGAAAATTTCATCCTTATTGACAAAGGTGATCTCCATTGGTAACTGGTTCAAGATTAAATTCGCTTGCTCCACCGATAAAAATCCATGACCAAAAGCTTGTGGCTGCTTGCGATCGAAGCTCTCTTCTTTTTTCTTAGGCGTGAAGGTAATCGTCAATTGTCCCTCAGGAGTCTCAATGACCTGACGGTGCTCATCTCCTTTTGAAGAAGGAAGCGGTTCAGTTGAACTCTCTGACTCTCTTGCTCCTTCTTCCTTGAAGTCCACACGTTTCGGCACCCATTTCTCACTTGAGAGAATAATGGCATAACCATAAGCATCACTTTCTTCTGCAATGGAGAGCCAGTCATCCTGGGTAAAGGACTCCAGCAAAATCATCAAGAGGATCGACTCTTCCTTGAAGATCATGCCCTCAAACTCTTGTGCAAAGGCTTCAAAGCGTTCCTTGACTTCAGAAATACTAGAATCCGGTAATTTCTTTGCCGCATCCAAAGTTTTAGCAAAGAGTTCCCGAATCTGGTCATCTACTCCCCACATCACTTTTGGTGGGGAATCATGACCATATTTTTCCATAATCGGAAACATCAACTCTTCCTTACGACGGTAATGCCGGTCAAATTGACCCACCAAGCCCAGCTGACGTAACAAGCCCTTATGAATCTCCTGAATCATCTCAGGATCCTCAGTCGTCTCATAATTGTCTAGCAAGCGACGTACCCGCATCATAGCGGCTCGAAGGGCTAAGTTCTCCTGTTTAAAGATTTGAACAGGATGCCCTGGGTGGTCAGTATCTGCTACTTCGACCCCTTGAACCGCATTCTTAAAGAGATTGGCATGGACATCACAAAGCTCCATAACATCTTCAAAAGTAACCCCTGCATCGGAGTTCATCAGTTCATGCTCCATGAGAGAGATCTCAATCGCAGAAACCCCTGCAAAGGTCGCATCAAAGCGCTCTTGGACCGACTCAGGAGATGCTCCATGATGCAGGTCTAATAAGATATCTCTCAAGACATGAATTCGTTCATCACTCATTGGTCTAGCCCCACTACTTCATAGCCATTAGCTTCTAGCGTTTGTACAATCTTCTCCATGGGGGTACCTTCTAAATTTGATCCTTGTTTCAAGGAAACCTTGCGCCCAACTGTATTACGCATGATGGGGTTGGCTAAAGGTTTAAAGCCCAACTCCACCAACAAGTCCAATACTTCCGGATGTTGATCAATGACTTGAGCCACTGGAATCGATACATCAATAACATTGTCCATTTATTTATTTCCTCTACTCATTCCCTTTATTTTCTCTTTGACGAGCCCGTTCTTCGCCCCACCAAAGAGGCATCAGTTCACCTAAAGTAATGATCTTACGACTTTCATAATCCACCATAAATTCTAGATGACGATTCTCTGCATTTAGCTCAAGGAGAAATTCACGACAGGCTCCACAAGGCATCCCGGAACCTTCTCCATAAGGAGGCTTGTCTCGAAAAGCAATAATACGCTTGACCTTAGTCTGTCCTGATTGTTGATACATGTTGAAGAGAGCTGCTCTTTCGGCACATAAATGAAAGACACCGCAGGTTCCTTCCATACAAAAGCCCGTAAAAATCTGACCATCTGCAGCCTCAACAGCAGCAACCACATGTCGAGCATAGACAAAATCTGAAACCTCTTGAGGCGCATAGAGAGCTTTAGCCTCAAGATAAAGTTTTTCCCAAATATCCATTCTTCTACTTTCACTTCTTCACTAACTTCACAACTGCTTCCGTCCGTGCTGTATGGGGAAACATATCCACTGATTGAATGTATTCAACCTGATAAACCTTCGTCAAAGCCACTAGATCCCGTGCCAAAGTAGAGACATTACAAGAGACATAGACCATCTTTTCAGGTGCATAGTGCAACAAGGTCTCGATTAATTTTGTCCCCAAGCCCGTACGAGGTGGATCCACGATCACAGCATTGGCCCGATAGCCTTCTTGGTACCAGCGAGGAATGATCTCTTCTGCTGTACCAGCCTCATAGTGGGTATTCTCAAATCCCATCCGTTTAGCATTGTATTTGGCATCTTCAATCGCTTCAGGAATAATATCCATCCCCCGAACACTTTTCACTCTATTAGCAAAAGCAAACCCAATCGTTCCAACCCCACAGTAGGCATCAATCAGGTGATCCTCTGGAGAAACATCTAGAGCCTTGACAGCCTCACTATACAATACTTCAGTTTGTTCCGGATTCAACTGGTAAAAGGCTCGAGGAGACAGGGAGAATTCATAATCCAAAACACCTTCCAAAATGGCCTCTTCTCCCCAAATAATCTGCGTTTGTTCCCCATAGATCTCACTGGAACGAGACGTATTTTTATTAACGGCAACTGTGACAATCTCAGGGTGTTTCGTGACCAAGTCTTGCACCAAATTGTTTACGTTAATCTGACGACTGGTGACCACAATGATCTGAACCTGACCAGACTTCCGAGCCCGTCGAACCATCATGGTTCTGACACCCAGTTCTTTACGCTCATCAGCAATCGGAATCTGATAATATGTCAATAAATCCGCTAGATCGTTGGCGATAGCTTGAATAACCGGATCTTGAACCAAACAATCTTTTAATTCCACCAAATAATGTGAATTTTGAGCATAGAGTCCCGCCTTCACCTGGCCCTTGAATTTCCTTGTTTGAAATTGCAATTTTGCCCGATAGTAAAGAGGCTCCTGCATTCCAATTGTCGGCCGAATATCATACTGTTCAAATCCTTCAGGTGAGAACTTCTTCAAGGCCTGTTGCAATAAATCTGTTTTAAATTCCAGCTGCTTGTCATACTTCAAATGCATGATTTGGCAGCCACCACAGGTCTCATAGATATCACACATGGGCGTCACACGAAACTTAGATGCCTTATTCACAGATAGGAGTTTGGCTTCCGCAAAATTTTTCTTGACACTTGTAATTTGGCAGAAGATATCTTCTCCCTTCAAGGCACCTGGCACAAAGACAAGTGTTTTTTTATAAAAGCCAATCCCTTCTCCGTTAATTCCCATTCGTTTAATTTTCAAAGGAATTTTTTGTTTTACTTTAACGTTCATATCCCTATCTTAACACATTTTTCGGTATAATAAAAACATGAAAATTACAAAACTAGAAAAGAAAAAAAGACTCTACCTCCTGGAATTAGACAATGATCAAAAACTTTATATTACAGAAGACACCATCGTCAAATATTTCCTTTCCAAAGAGAAAGAAATCAGTGAAGAGGAACTAAAAGAAATCCAAGAGTTTGCTCAATACTCCTATGGTAAAAACCTGGCCCTTTACCATCTTTCTTTTAAAGCTCGAACAACAAAAGAAGTCCGAGACTACCTGACAAAATATGAGATTGATAGTGGCATTATTGATAAAGTGGTCCAACAGCTAAAAGAAGACAAGTGGTTAGATGATCGTCAATATGCAAGAAACCTGATAGAGGCCAACCTTCTCAGTGGCGATAAGGGCCCTGCCTTATTACAACAAAAAATTCAACAAAAAGGAATCTCAAAATCTACCCTTCAAGAAATTCTTGCAGACTATGATTTTTCAGAAGTGATCGACCGTACCGCAATAAAACTCCTAAAAAAATACCAAGGAAAATATCCGTTAAAAGCCATTGAAACGAAAATCATCCAAGCACTCATTTCAAAAGGTTTTGCTTACAACCAAGCAAAGACAGCATTCCAAAATCTCGAACTAGAAGCAGATGAAGAAACAACAAATGAGCTCATTCTAAAAGAGTTAGAAAAACAATACCGTAAATACAGTAAAAAATATGAAGGCTATGACCTAAAACAACGTTTAACCCAAGTACTGGCCAGAAAAGGCTACGATTATAGTGATATAACATCAGCCATTAGAGAATTTTTAGATTCATAAACCAAATTGAAAATTAAATAGAAAAATAAGAAAAAATTTGAAAAAATATGATACAATATAGAGGATATACTTAGATTGTAGAAAGTTGGTAAGTTATGAAACTACCTAAAGAAGGCGACTTTATTACAATTCAAAGTTATAAACATGATGGCAGTTTACACCGTACATGGCGTGACACCATGGTATTAAAGATAACCGAAAATGCAATTATTGGAGTAAATGATCATACACTTGTTACTGAAAGTGATGGTAGACGTTGGATCACGCGTGAACCAGCGATCGTTTATTTCCATAAAAAATATTGGTTTAACATCATCGCCATGATCCGTGACAATGGTGTGTCTTACTACTGTAACCTAGCAAGTCCTTTTCACATTGACCAAGAAGCCTTAAAATATATCGACTATGATCTCGATGTCAAGGTCTTTACCAATGGTGAAAAAAAATTGTTAGATGTTGAAGAATACGAGCAGCACAAAGAAAAAATGCACTATTCAGATGACATCGACTTTATTTTAAAGAAAAATGTTAAGGTTCTAGTAGATTGGATAAACCAAAGCAAAGGTCCTTTTTCTGAGGAATATATCAAAATTTGGTATAACCGTTATGTTGAACTGCGAAATAAATAAAGTTGAAAAGAGCGAAAGCTCTTTTTTCTTATAAATTAATAAAAAAATAACTACAAAAAAAGTCTAATGTCAACCATTAGACTTTTTCGATACACTATCGGGAAGACAGGATTCGAACCTGCGACACCTTGGTCCCAAACCAAGTACTCTACCAAGCTGAGCTACTTCCCGATCTAAAGCTACCGCTTTATGCACCCTAGAGGAGTCGAACCTCTAACCGCCTGATTCGTAGTCAGGTACTCTATCCAGTTGAGCTAAGGGTGCTCATTCCTATTCAATTATTACATAGCCTTCCGACCATGCACCCTAGAGGAGTCGAACCTCTAACCGCCTGATTCGTAGTCAGGTACTCTATCCAGTTGAGCTAAGGGTGCTTCTTTCAACCTTTGTCTATGCCGAGGACCGGAATCGAACCGGTACGATCGTTACCAATCGCAGGATTTTAAGTCCTGTGCGTCTGCCAGTTCCGCCACCCCGGCCTCCTCAAGCGAACGACGGGATTCGAACCCGCGACCCCCACCTTGGCAAGGTGGTGTTCTACCACTGAACTACGTTCGCATTGCTTTCTTTATATAAAAAAATGCCGGCTACATGACTTGAACACGCGACCCTCTGATTACAAATCAGATGCTCTACCAACTGAGCTAAGCCGGCTCATTATTATTCTATTATGCGGGTTAAGGGACTTGAACCCCCACGCCGTAAAGCGCCAGATCCTAAATCTGGTGCGTCTGCCAATTCCGCCAAAC